>JBGQGO010000734.1:0-2871 GCA_041497455.1 Blastocatellia bacterium
CGTTGTTGTCGCCTATCTCGTTCGTATCAACCGAGCCGGCAACTGACCCAATCTCAGTCAAGCCGATCTCGGTGTCCGCGTCCATCATTCCGGGATAGACCGACAGCCCCTTCCCGTCGATGACCTTCGCTCCGGAAGGAACCGAGGCATTCGCGCCAACAGCGGCGATCTTTCCGTTAGCGATCACCACCGTTCCGTTATCAATCACCGGCCCGGTCACGGTTATGATTCGCACGTTGCGGATGGCGTAAGTGTCCGTCGGGCCCTGAGCCGAAGCGACGCGCACGCTTGATCCCGCGAGGCCAAAGAAACCGAGCGCCACAGCGCAGGCTAAAGCAGTGAGTATGAAACCTATTCTCTTGCTCTTCATCATTCGTCTCCCGGAGTCCGACAATGTTTGTTGGTCGTCGGTCGGTCGCACATCGCGGACCGGATTCGCAACCTACGACAAACTCAAGGTTGTCGGACATCGCTGTTATGGCTGCATTTCATTCGGCCGAGGCGATTCGTTCGGGCGAGGCTGAGGCTCATCGGGCCTTTCGGGGCGAGGCTGGCGAGGCCCGCTCCGCTGATCTCGCTCGCGCTTGATCAAGTCAGCCTTCTCGCGCTTGAGCACCTCGCGCTGCTTGAGATCTTCGGTGCGGTCAAAGTAGACCTCGCCTTCAATCATCGTCATCTCCGCCACGGTGTAGACCGAAAACGGATGCTGGCTGAAAATGACCAGGTCTGCGTCCTTGCCGACATCGATCGAGCCCACGCGCCTGTCTATGCCAAGCTGAATTGCCGGATTGAGCGTCACCATCCGCAGCGCTTCTTCCTCGCCCACGCCGCCGTACTTCATCGCCTTCGCAGCTTCCAAATAAAGCCGCCGAGCAAGCTCATCGGAATCGGAGTTCATCGAGACGATCACTCCGCGCGACGCCATCAGGGCGGCGTTGTACGGAATCGCGTCGTAAGCTTCGAGCTTGTACGCCCACCAATCCGAGAAGGTCGAGCCGCCAGTCTTGTGCGCGGCCATTTCCTTTGCGACCTTGTAACCCTCGAGCACGTGTTGAAGCGTCTGCACGTGGAAGCCCAACTCATCGCTGAGATTCAGCAGCATCACGATCTCGTCGTCACGGTAGCTGTGCGAATGGACCATCCGCTTCCCTTGAAGAATCTCGACAAGCGCATCGAGCTGCAAGTCTCGCCGCGGTGGAATCGCGGTTTTGTCCGTACCTTTCCTCGCGTCGTACTCCTGCCATTCGCGCATGTAGTCTTTGGCTTTGACGAACGCCTCGCGGATGGTTTCTTCGACGCCCATGCGAGTCGCAGGATAACGGCGCGGCGCCGTAGCGGGTCCGCCCTGATTGTTCGAGCGCTTAGGGTTCTCGCCCAGCGCGAACTTGATCCCCGGCGGCGCATCCGGCACGAGCCACTCGTCGACGGGCTTCCCGATCTTAAACTTGATCACGGCGTTCTGCCCGCCTATCGAGTTCGCTGACCCGTGCAACACGTTAGCCGTCGTGGTGCCACCGGCAAGCTCTCGGTAGATAGCCGGGCTGTAAGGATCGATCACGTCGCGAATGCGCACCATCGCGGTCACCGAAAGCGAGCCTTCGTTCACGCTGCCTTCGACACCAGTGTGCGAGTGGCAATCGATGATGCCCGGCGTTACATACTTGCCGGTGCCGTCGATGATGCGGGCGTTTGGGTCGCGCGCTTTGACGTTCGGCCCAACCTCGGCGATCTTGCCGTCACGGATCAGGATCGAGCCGTTGTTGATCGTCCCGTGCGAAGCCGTAAGGATGGTCGCGTTCTTGATTAGCGTTTCTACGGGCGCAGGGGCGGCGGCCGCAGAACCGGCTCCAGCAGCCAGTTTCGCGTTGCCGCCGGTTTGCGCGAATGCTGAAGCGACCATCGCCATCGTCAACAGTGATGACAGAACCGAGTTAATCTTTTTCATGATTCCTCCGGACGAATTGTGGATCACCACGCAATCCTCAATTCTCAATCCTCCATCCTCGTTCATCTCGGCCTCGTGCCGGTGAACTCGAACGAGCCCATCGCGCCCATCACCATCGTGCCGCGCATGGAATCGCCCTCAATTGTGCCGCTGATTATCGCGTCGATGGACTGACCGCCCATGTCGACGGTTGCCGTCAACCGGATCTGATTCCCAGTCACGCGCCCGCTCTTGATCGCTACGTTTCCCATCGGCGTGCCCAGCGTGCCGCCGATTTGCTCTCCGTCTTTCGTCAGAGTCAGTTGAGCGCTTATGTCACCTTGAGGCGACTGGACGACCAGCGACCACGTACCAGACGGATCAACCGCCGGTCCGCTCGGCGGGCCTCCGGGCCGGCCACCGCCCATTCCGCCGCGCGCGGGCGCAGCGTCGGGCTTCTTCAACTCTATCTGATAGCCATCGATGAAGACGTGCCTGACTTTTGTGTCTTTCGCGAGAAGATCGCCGCTCGCAACCACCAGGTTGGCGATCTTACCGACCTCGATGGTGCCGATCTGATCCGCCGCGCCAAAGATCTCAGCCGCGTTGATAGTCAGGGCGCGCAGGGCCTCATCCTTCGACAAGCCGTTCTCGATCGCCTTCTGCACGTTGGCGATGAAGTCCTGTGGCCGAAGCGACCCGGATGTGAAAGCGAACTTCACTCCTGCCTGCGCGAGCCTGGCCGCTCCCTTTGGCGTTTCAGCGCGTTGGCGCAGCGCTCGCAGTGTTTCATCTTCGTCGTCGGGCAGATCGGCCGCGCGCTTTGGAAAATCCACCGAAAGAATCACCGGCACGTTCTTGGCCTTGAGCAGGTCCGCGACTCGATAGCCGTACATCGCACCGGCGATGATCGGCTTAAGTTTGAACTCGTCGGCGATCATCAAGGC
>JBGQGO010000735.1:0-2868 GCA_041497455.1 Blastocatellia bacterium
AATGCGCTCGCAGCGGCTGATTCGGTGCTGATACCAATTCAGTGTGAGTACTTCGCCTTGGAGGGTGTCTCCGAACTGTGGGATACGCTGGTTAGAGTTCGCCGAACCATAAACCCCAACCTTGCCATCGAGGGATTTCTCCTGACCATGTTCGACGAGCGCACGAATCTCTCCACCCAGGTGATGTCTGACCTAAGAGACTTTCTCGGGTCTCAGGTTTTCACTACCATCATACCGAGAAATGTGAGATTGGCAGAAGCCCCGAGCCACGGCAAGCCGATCATCCTCTACGACATTAGATCCAAGGGTGCGGAGAGCTACGTTAGATTGGCGAAGGAGGTGATAAACAATGTCAAGAAAGGCGCTGGGCAGGGGGCTTAACGCGCTGTTCACGCAGGCTTCCCCGCTGGAGCACGACCTGATGGACTTAGATATCGACCGCATAGACCCGGCGGACGCGCAGCCGCGAGGTGTCTTCAGAGAGGATAAGCTCGAGGAGTTAGCTTCGTCGATACGACACAATGGAATCATACAGCCCCTCGTAGTGAGGCGAACCGGCGAGCGGTTTCAAATAATAGCCGGCGAACGAAGGTGGCGTGCGGCACAGAAGGCCGGGCTACACAAGGTGCCCTGCATTGTTAAGGAGGTATCGCAAGATAACGTTTGGGAGCTTTCTTTGATTGAGAACATTCAGCGTGAAGAGCTCAATCCAATCGAAGAAGCGAACGCATATAAGAACCTCTTGGAGAAACGGGATCTCACTCAGGAAGAGGTGGCCCAAAGAGTTGGAAAGGATCGCTCTTCAATAACAAACGCACTGAGACTCTTGAAGCTCCCGCTCGAAGTCCAAAAGTTGGTCGAAGAAGATAAATTGTCGATGGGACATGCCCGGGCGCTCCTGTCAGTTGATTCGGTCGAACGGCAGATCAAGTTTGCGAAAGAGATCACAACCGGAGCGCTATCTGTAAGAGAAACCGAGCAGCTTGTTAAGAGGGCGCAGGGGGGGGCCCGCGGCGCCGCTCGGACAAAGCCGGAAGTGAGCAATAACACCGAGGCAGCAAACGTACTTGCCGCCGAAGCCAAGTTGAGCAAGAAACTCGGCGCACCCGTGAAGATAAGGCTCGCAAGGACTGGGGGCGTAGTCGAAATAAAGTTTTCCTCAAGCGAAGACCTCGCGCGCCTATTCGACACCCTGATGCAGTCGAGGTACTAGTCACATTGAGTGGAATGCACGCCGCCTCCAAACTTTCTCCGAAGATAAAGCACCAAATTCAGACCCTCATTAGTCAGTAATAAATCCCACCGCAGGAACCGGGACAGAGGAGATGTGGCTAAACGGCCAGGGGCTAAGGCCGGCGATTGAGGATAGCGTGGCCGGGCTCTCGACGCTTCTTTGCGGTTCAACCTTTCCCGCCCGCCGGTTTTCCTGTATAAATAATGGCCTCAGAACTTTCGTCATTCCGCAAGCGTAGAGTGGCGTGAGTTCGGAACGCTAATACCCTTATCAGGAGAACCAAACATGCAGTCACGAAAGCTTACGACTCCCCTGCTCGTTGCTGTGCTGATGACCATCTCAGCGGCCGCGTCAGCAGCTTCATTTAACAAGTCAACTAATCAGCCTGGTCAAAACAAAGATACTTTGTCAGGCAAGTACGAGGGCGTGGCCAAGAGCGAACAGATTGGCGATATCCCATTGACCGTCGAGATTAAGAATGAGAACGGCAAGCTGACCGGGAAGATCGAAACCCCGCAAGGCCCAGCCGCGATCACCGGCGGAACCTTCGACAACGGCAAGATCGTGATGAAGTTCGATGCCGGCGGTACCGAAGGCACTGTCACGGCGATGCTCGATGGCGACAAGATCAGCGGCAAGTGGGAACTCGGTGGTCAGGGCGGCGGGCTAGAGTTGAAGCGTGCCGCGATGACTGCCAGCGCTCCGGCGAGTTCTGTCGGTGGCGCAGCCAAGCCAGCGGCTCCCGCGGCCGCGGCCGGCGATCCCATCTCCGGCGAGTGGGAATGCTCGGCAGACGCAAACGGCCAGGCGATTCCCTTCACGCTCAAGATCAAGCTCGACGGTGACAAGGTCACCGGCGTTTCCGAAGGCGCTCAAGGACCCACACCGGTCACCGCCGGTTCGTTCTCGGCAGGCAAGTTGAGCTTCTCATTGGACGTTGGCGGTACCGTGGTCAAGATGACCGGAATGGTCAAGGAAGGAAAAGTGGCCGGAGATTATGATTTCGGCGGCCAGGCGGGCAAATGGGACGGCAAGAAGAAGTAGCGAGATGTGAGCTGAGGACTGGGCGCCGGACGGTCAACCAGTCCTCAGCACTGGCTCTTACTTGGATTGATGAACCACTTCTCCGCCGATCACCGTCATCACGCAACGGGTCTTGAGAATCTCAGGTTCCGCGATCTTCATTATGTCCGCTGACAAAACAGTCAGGTCGGCGAGTTTTCCGACCTCTATCGAGCCCTTCAACTTCTCCTCGAATGCGGCGTAAGCCGCCCAGATGGTGAACATCTTCAAAGCCTGCTCTCGCGTCACCGCTTGCTCCGGGTGCCAGCCCTCACCCGAGTAGCCCTTCTGGTCCCTACGCGACACCGCCGCGTAGAACTCGATCATCGGCTCTCCGCGTTCCACCGGCGCATCGGAGCCGCCGGGGATAATCGAGCCCGACTTGATGAAGCTCTGCCACGCATAGGCGCCTACAAGCCGTTTCATTCCCAAGCGGCTAGGCGCGAAATGGAGATCTCCGATCGCGTGAGAAGGCTGCATGGAAGGGATAAGACCGAGCTTCGCGAATCGCGGAATAGCGGCGGCGCTCACGATCTGCGCGTGCTCGACTCGCCAGCGCGGCTCGCGAATGT
>JBGQGO010000736.1:0-2858 GCA_041497455.1 Blastocatellia bacterium
AACTGTCACGAGTCCCTCGTTCCACATTCTGGTCGCGGGGACAACGCTTGACGCAGCGGGAGTTCGGCTTGTTGGACGTTGTGGAGAAACTCGTCGAGGCTGCTTCTGTGCAGCGAACTGAACGGATTTTTAGGCCCTTGGGTGTGACCAAGGACTCTCTCGCAGGACACTGCCTGATAAAGGCGCAAACCGGACATGTGATTTTCAAATGTTGGGTAACGCGACTTATCGATTCCGCTTTCTAAGTGCGGCCTCGGGTCAAAGTGTATCTTCTCGCCGCATTGGAATTGGCCATCGAGGATCCGCCCTTGATGAATCACGGAGCAGCAAGGCTACACAGTGCAATTGAAAGCCTCTAGCCTCGTCGGCCACGCTGCTTGGACCCGCCTCCACGAGGGCGCTATTGAGGGTGGCGGAGCTCTGGTTTTTGCAAGCAGGCTGAGCCTGATTCAGCTTTTCCCGCCGAACAATTGGGAGATCCACGCCGAAGGTTTCTCGTCTTTTCCCTCGGCCTCCAGTGCCGCAAGCCGCTCGCAAGCCCTGGCATGTGTGGGGTTGATTTCGAGAAGCTTGGTATAGACCGCGCCTGCGCGTCCCGGGAGCTGCATTTTCTCGAATAGTTCGGCGAACTGAACGTAGACCGGCTCCTTCCATGGATCGAGATCGATCGCCTTTCGGAAGTGTTCGATGGCCTCGTTGTGGTATTGGGGTAAGGTCCCGAGGCTGTGTGCCAGCATGGCATGGTACAAAGCCTGTTCCGGCGCCGCTTCAAGGCATTTACGCAACCACACAATCGAGCCAGCGAAGTTTTTCGCGTGCACGCATTCGTTAGCCCGCTTGAGCCATTCTTCGACGGATTCCTCGGTTTCTGTCTTTTCTCGATGCATGCTAAAGCCGCCCGTATCGGCCAGGCATTTGTCGTACGCGGCCCGTTTCTCTTCGCTCCCGAGTGTCTTGTAAGCTTCTGTAATGACGGTCATCATGTCTACAAGCGGTGCGATCAATTCGCGGTTACCTTCATGGTTGTCCGGATGGAATTTGCGGGCCAGCGAGTAATACCTTTTCTTGACCTGGCTGCGCGGAGATTCGGAGGTGACTCCCAGAAGCTGATAGTACGTGCCCTTGCCGGTCAGTTCGATCAGGTGCCTGACTTCGCGCTCGAATCGAAGCTGAGCCGCCTCATCATCTGGGAGCGAAATGGCGAGCTGCGAGTTTGCGGAGTCTGAGTTTGCTGGCGGTGAGTCTGCCGAAGCGACGGCGGAAGCTTCTTGGGAAACCTGCTGCCGGGATAGATACTGATTCATCTTCGCCCGGTCCTCCGGGCTCATCTGAACAAACTCTACTCCCATGCCCTTCTCCGGCGTTGAGCGGCGCACGATCGCGCGTGCGCGAAACGCCCCGGTCGGCAATTCAAGAATCAATTCAATCGTGGAGCCTACGCTCGGAGGGTTTGCGGCGTGCAGGTAGAGGCCTCCGAGCCCCATTGACTCCGCGCGCGAGGCGCTCTCTTGGCCGGCCGATTTCCAGCCGACCAACATCCCTTTAGGCGCACGAATGCGAGGGTACTTTCGACGGTTTGCGGGTTCCGATGCCATGCTCAACGCATACTGACTGTCGTATCGATCCTTTATTCGTCGCGAGCCCCAGCGCCGATATTTTCGGCGAAGATTCGCGTCCATCAGTGACGGAAGAAACGCAGGCAGTCCAAAATGGGGGACCGCCGTCGAGGCGCCGACGGTCACAGCCTTTTGTTAGCCGATCGGATCGCCCTTACTATCGTGCCGGGGCGCTATCGCGATGCGCGCGCTGATGCGCTTGCGATCCTTGCGTACTCGATCAATCGCTCCTTCCCACTTGCCATGGCGGAGTGCGGGCTCCATGATTTCGCGCGGCCTCAGCGCAAATCGAAAGGCAGGGAGGTGCGCCCTTCGAAGATAACCTCCCCTAAGCGTTTTTTCTTCATCGGCGTGTGGGCCTCTTAAGGTAGTCGGCAGAACCACACTCGCGCTTTAGGGCTAAGGGCCGGGTTTGAAGGCCGTGCGGCCCTGTCGGAAGGTCGACATGAACAACTACTTACTGGGGGACATACCGGCTCATCCAGGAGATAGCTTTTCAGCGCAGAATTTGGTCATCGCCGCTCATCGCCTCTAGATCCCTCGGTGGACGGCCCCATAGGGTGCAGCCATTTCCAGCCAGTGCCCGATTAAGGCGCAAACCGGACAAGTGGGTTAAATTCAAATAACTATTTCTTCACACGCGCACGAGGGCTTGATCGAGGTCGGCAATGATGTCTTCCACGTCTTCGATCCCCACGGAGAGGCGCACGAGGCCTTGAGTGATTCCGATTTGCTGCTGCAGCTCGACGGGGACGGAAGCGTGGGTCATCAGGGCGGGATGCGAAATCAGGGTTTCGACGCCGCCGAGACTTTCCGCGAGAGAGCAGAGGCGCACGTGGTTCAATAATTTACGGGCAGCGTCGAGCGAGCCAAGATCGAACGAAATCATGGCGCCAAAGCCGCGCTGCTGGCGTTTGGCGATTTCATGCTGCGCATGGGACTTAAGTCCGGGATAGATCACGCGTTTCACTTTGGAATTTGCTTCAAGGAACTTCGCTACAGCCATCCCGTTTGAATTGTGGCGGTCCATGCGCACGGCCAGGGTCTTGATGCCTCGGGAGACCAGGAAGCAGTCCATGGGCGCGAGGCCTGCGCCTGCGGAGCGCTGGATGAAATAAATTTTCTCGGCATCCTCGGGACGTGTGAGCACGACCGCACCGCCGGTGCAATCGCTATGGCCGTTCAGGTATTTAGTCATGGAATGGACCACGATATCGGCGCCGAGTGCGATGGGCTGTTGCA
>JBGQGO010000737.1:0-2853 GCA_041497455.1 Blastocatellia bacterium
AGCTCCCGGCGCGGCGCGTTTGACAAACTCTTTGAGTCCGGGCCCGGCCGTTTCACAAAAGGCTCTGAAGAGATCGCGCTCCGTAATCAAGCGGTCAGCGGTGGTCATCTTCCTTGCCGCTTCGATCACCGGGATCACGATCCGCTCGCAAGCTTCCGCGCTCAAGCCAAATGAGGACGGCGGGCTTTTCTTGCTCGCGGCGATCATCAAGACGAACAGCAGCTTCGATCGCACACCGGCGTGCTCGCATACTCTTGCGGCATAGCCGTCCTTATCAGCCAGGAAGGCTGCGAACATCAATCGGCTGGTGATTGGAGAAATACCACGCTGCTGAGCCAGGACGTGAGCAGTTTCAACGACCCTGCGAGCGCTGTCATCCAGCTCGTGAAGGCGAATTGCTCCGTTCTCATCAAACTTTTCTTCGCTTTCACGCTCGCGGAGCAGGCGCCGAACCTCATCGGCAGACGGCAAACCAACGGCGGCAAGCGCCTGCCACGCGCTATCTGCAATCAGACTTTCGAGGAGATCCTGCTCGGATATTCTCTTGTCGCCGCTTCGTTGGCTGCGCTGCTCGGAGATATTGTCGGCTCTCGCGAGCAGCGAAACGAGGCCGGGATCGACCTGTCCTTTGTCGCGAATGACCCACCTCGACAAGACCTCTCGGAGCTTTTCCTTTTCCCGTACCTCCGGCTCACCAGCGTTCGCGGCATTGCTTACAGAAGAAACTCGGTCGCTTTCGCGGGCCGGCTGACCAATTGCCAGCCTCTCATTTTTTCCTGACTCGATCTCCGGTTGATTGGAAATGATCTGGTAAAGCTCGTCGGGATCCTGTTCGTGCTGCCTGAGCACGAACCGCGTCAGATCGCCCTTGCGGATCAGGCCGACCAGAAAGTCTGTGATCGTCACGAGAGTCCGCCGCTGCAGATTCATCCTCTTCGCGGCGCGGAGCAGGACGTCGTC
This sequence comes from Blastocatellia bacterium, assembly GCA_041497455.1. GTDB lineage: Bacteria > Acidobacteriota > Blastocatellia > UBA7656 > UBA7656 > Onstottus_A. The sequence continues at coordinate 961 of JBGQGO010000737.1, forward strand.
CAATGCAAAGGCAAACACTTCCTTATCCAATTGCCCGTTGTCGGAGAATACACGGCTCGCCCTCGTTGCTCCTGCAGCCGCACTGGCCACCATAGAAGCGCCAATCGGGTGAGGCAGAGTCTTGTTCGGATCGCCAAAATACCGGTAGGCCATCCAGACGATATGAGCTTCTCCAGACTGATAGCGATCGAGGCTCTTGCGCCGCACGTGTCTGAGAGTCTCACCTAATGGTTCCGACGGCGACGCCTGCTGGAAGAACTCCACCGCGGCCTCTGCGGCCTGAACATTCACCATCGGCCATAACGATGCGATCACCACCCTGCCGCGGCCGCCGCGCGCGAAGGCTTCCGCCACGCTTCGCGATCTCTTCTCCAGATCCCAAACACGACCTGTAGCAGCGCCTTCGCAGGTGTTCAAGAAGACGAGTTTTGCTGTTGGCTTGGCTTCTTCTATCTGGCTGGCGAAGAGCGGACCGTCCGCCAGATCCAGCCAGCCTTCATTACCGTCGCGCGGGAAACAGCCGTGGCCGAAGTAGTAGATTCCGACAGCGGACGGGTCAGCGATCGCGTTTACGACGTTATTGATCGTTGCATCCCGTTTTTCTAAAGGCTTGATCCGGTAGCCGTGCTGTTCGAGGCTCGCCTGTATCTCGAGCAGGTGCTTTGCGCAAAGCTGGCCCGCTTCTGTGTTGGGATTGCAAAGGCCTCCGGTTGGATCCTGGATGATCAGGAAATGTCCGCCTTCCGCCGCGGCCCAACCCTGGCTGCGCACCAGATGAGTCAGGTGATAAGTCAGAGCCAGCTTGCCACCGGTCCATTGCATTGGTCCTCCGCAGGTTCCACAATGCGGCTGGCTGCTGTCCGGAGTTTTGTGCGGCGGTAGATACTTATTGCAGGCGAGACAAGAGAAATAGAGTTCTTCGAGAACCTCCCAGGGAATCTCGGAAGCGGCATCCGGAATGATGTCGAACTGTGGGTGGATTCCTGCTCTAGTCATCCCGACAAAGCCCTGCTCGGGCAATGCGTGACGAGCCAGCGCAGTTGCAACGGCCTCGAAGCCGCTGCCCTTAGTCGTTTGTCCGACGATCGCCCGCCGGATCAGGTCTTCGACTTGCCCTCGTACTTCTTCAACGTGCTGTCGAAGAACTTGCCACCTGATCGGCACAATCGCCTCTGGTGGCGCTTCTTCTTCCATGCCCAGCGGCACAGGCGCATAAATCAACCCCTCGTTGCCTCTAGCGTCCTGTCGATGTGAGACCCCGAGAATCTGAGTTAGAATCCGCTCCGGCGCGCGATCCCTTGGTGATATCTCTGTCGGCTCGGGGCTTTGTTTGGGCCGAGGTTCGGCAATCACCCGTCTCGGCTCATCCTGGTTGTCTCGTCTAGGCATTTGATGCCCTCCAGAATAGAGCGTCCGTCATCGTCCACAAGGAAGATCTGGCCGCATCGTACAACTTCTAAAGGCGCTGCTGAAGCATCCCTGCCCTACAAGGCGCGGATACGTATTCAGAGAAGCTCTCTTGTTTGTCCCAGCCGATCTCGTGATGAATTGTTCGGCTGGCCGGATTGCGTGGACTCGATCACCAAAACCGAATACAAAGATGCGAACCGGGATTGCGAGCGGTGCGAAGCCACGCATAGGATGATGCGGGTTGGGTCCTGTGTCAAGCTGCCGCGGTGACAAATGCGCATCGCTGCTCATCCCCGTTCATCCGTGATTCATCTTTCTCACTTATCGTCGTCTTCGCCGAACCGAGCGGCGGCGGTATACACGTCGAACAGGCTCAACTCGCTTTCGCCTGCCAGCACGGCTCTCGCCGACGCTGCGTCCAGGAGCGAGATCGCCTTCGCGGGGAAGTGCCCTGTCAGCGGAAGCGCCGTCTCGATTACGCCT
>JBGQGO010000738.1:0-2849 GCA_041497455.1 Blastocatellia bacterium
CTCTCTATCAAGCAAAGACGCTCGGCCGTAACTGTGTTGCGGTCTATGAAGACGTGCATGCGGCGGACTAATGCCAGTTCTCAGTGCGGCAGGTTGAAACTCTGATGACCGATTCCTCCTCACGACAGATTCTGAGCCGCCTCTCCGATGAGAACTTCGCCGGCCGGGAGGTTGAGTTGGCCCGAGTGGGCGCCCTTGCGCAAACCGCCCCCGAATCCCCCGAACGCGATTCGGTTTGCAATGCGCTCTTGCTCGGCGCGCCAAGAGCCGGCAAGACCGAGATTCTCCGCAAGAGTTTTGACCGCCTCTTTAACGAAGGCGGCGAGGCTCTACCTTTCTATTATTTGTTGCGACGCTCCTGCCTCGATCCGGAAAAGTTCGCGCGTGACTATTTTTCGCAGTTCCTTGCACAGTTCGTTGCGTTCAGACGCAATGATCCGAAGCTGATTGCGGCCGCCGATGAGCCGCTCGCAGTCATCAATCGCGCCGCGCCCGCCGAAGATTACCTGTGCGTGAGATCGATGGTCGATTCGTTTGCTCGGGCCTTGCAATCGGGAGATGTCGATTCGCTCGTACGCTTTGCGCTTTCGGCTCCGACCGCCGCGGCCGCGCACGCTGGACTCAAGCCGCTGGTGATGATTGACAACTCGCACCGCCTTGCAGGCACCGAACTTCATGCCGAGTTTATTCGAGCCCTGGGGGCCGGCGGGACTTGGGCCCAACGAAGTCCGGTGTATGTGCTTACTGGTTTGCGTCGGCTGGTGACCGGCTTGATCCCGCCAGATCAGGAAATCTTTGACAGAATCGAAGTGATTCAAGTCGAACGAATGAGCGACGAGTCTCTGGAGAAGCTCACACGCCGGCGCGCCGACCTGCTCGGAATCGAAGCAAGCGACTCGACGATCGAGTTGATCGTTCAGCAGCTCAATTGCGACTTCTTCTACACACGCGCGATTCTCAACGCGGCGGCCTCGCGCGGAACGTCGCTGAAGACGTTCATTGAGTTCGAGCGGCTCTACACCAGCGAGGTGCTGAGCGGCCGGATCGGTCATTACCTCGACGAGCTGTTGCGCGACGTTGCGCCGGACTCTCGCGATGGGCGCGCGGTGCTTGAAGCTCTAGCGCTCGTCATCGAGGCAGGTTCTCCCGTTCCGATCGACGCCGTGACCGAACGCATGCGCGAGCATACCTCTGATAGTGAAGCGTTGCTTGGGCGCCTGCACTCCCGCGAGATGCTGGATATGAGTTACGGTTTCGTGACCGCGTCCGGCGACCCGGTGCTGGCCGATTACGTGCGCGCGAAGTATCGCAGCGAGATTGCCGGCGCGCCCCGGCCCGTTGCCGGCGAAGAGCTGCTCAGCGAGAAGCTCAAACACTCATATCGACTGATGATGTCGCGTTACAATCGCGCGGTTGAATCGCAGCTCGTCGAGCTGCTCTCACGTTTTGATTTTCAAAGCGTTCCGGCCAGCGTGTTCGACCACGTTGCTTATGACAAACGTTATCGCGGCATGAGCCGCGTGCAGGTCCGGCGCGCGCTCGATGATGAGCAGGAGCGAGTCCGCCTGCCTCAGGTCGTGCTCGTCCACGACCTTGGCGCGGGTGAGCAGCCGGGTGTGAATTGGCGGCTGTTCGGTGCGACCGGTTTCGAAGGCGGCATCTACACCGAAGCCAACGAAGTGCTGTGGCTGGTTGCGCTGATAAACTCGAAGGAGCCGCTCGATGTCGAAACGCTCGGGCGGATCGATCAGCGGCTCGAGCCGGCGTTGCGCGGGCAAATGGCGAAACCCGGAACGATGTCGCATGCCGTTCGTTGGTACATCAGCAAGGAAGGCTTCTCGGCGGTCGCATCCGAACGGCTGGCAAGCTTACACGCGTACCGCTCGACCTATTCGCATCTCGATCTGATCCAGGACTACCTGACCAAGCTCGCGTTGGGCGGCGAACCGCGGCCCGCTAGCGAGTTTGAGCTCGTCATTCCCATCGGAGACGAAGCCGAGTTGATCGCTGCGCGCACAGCCGAACAGATAGCGCGCGCCGCCGACTTCGATCCTGAAGCGATCAATCAGATCAAGACCGCTCTGATCGAGGCGTGCATCAACGCGGCCGAGCACGGCGACAGTCCTGACAGAAAAATCCATCAGCGCTTCGCAATCGACAAAGATAAGCTTATAATCACCGTATCGAACAAAGGCAAAACGTTTGGCAGGGCGAATGGACAAGCGACCCCCGCGCTTGGCGCTCAGCCGGCGAAAGGCGCGCGCGGCCGCGGATTGCAAATAATCCGCGCACTGATGGATGAGGTGGAGTTCGAACGCACCGACGACGGCGCGCGCCTCGTAATGACCAAGTACCTTAAACGCCCCGGCAGTCAATAGCAGGAACATCACGGATAGCAGTAAGTCGGAAACCGGCCGCACACGTGCGTCCGGCGTCTGGCTGTTCGTCTGCTTTCTTTTGGAGGAGACGCTATGAGTGCTGCTGAGATCAGAGCAAGGTTAATCGAGGACGCGGCGGTGATCTATCCCGGCCCTTACCTCAATCAACTCAGGGGAGAGAGCATCGAGATTCAGTGTCAGGAGTTTCTGGCAACCGGGGTGCGGCGCATCGTGATCAACTTCGAGGAGACCGAGTTGATCAACAGCATCGGCATCTCGATATTGCTCGGAGTGATCGAGTTGGTGAACCGAGCGCAAGGCGCGTTGGTGCTCTCGAATCTGAACGCTTCGAATCGCGAGCTGTTTGAGATGCTGGGTTTAATGTCACACGTCGAGATGGTGGACACCGAAGAGATCGCGCTCCTGAAGCTGGGCGGCGAAGGCGAAGTGGCGCACGCTGCAATTTAGCAG
>JBGQGO010000739.1:0-2844 GCA_041497455.1 Blastocatellia bacterium
AATCGAAAAGGCCCGCCAGCAAGTCAATCGCAAACAGCTCAGCGACGTCGATGAGTTGAAACGGCTGATCAAATCCGAGCTGCGGGACATCCTCGATACAGCCGAGCGCAATCGCCAACGCGGCACCGTCGCGTCGGAGTCCGAAGTGCCGCTCGAGATCAGGCCCTACATAATAATGATCGTCGGCGTGAACGGAGTCGGAAAAACCACGACGATCGGCAAGCTCGCGCACCGGATCAAGAGCGAAGGCAACGAAGTGCTGATCTGCGCGGCCGACACCTTCCGCGCGGCAGCCAACGATCAGCTCGCGATATGGGCCGAGCGCTCGGGCGTGCCGCTCATTCAGCAGAAGCCCGGCACCGATCCTTCAGCGGTGTTGTTCGATTCGATACAAGCGGCGAAGGCTCGCAACGCTGATGTGTTGATCATTGACACGGCCGGCCGGTTGCACACCAAAACGAATCTCATGCAGGAGCTCGAAAAGATGCGGCGCATCGCGGGCCGCGAAGTCGAAGGCGCGCCTCACGAAGTGCTGCTGATAATGGACGCAGTGACCGGGCAGAACGGCTTGGAGCAAGCTCGCCAATTCACGAAAGCGGTGCCTGTGACGGGACTCGTGCTGACTAAGCTCGATGGAACGGCGAAGGGCGGAATCGTGATTGCGATAGCGAAGGAGCTTGGGATTCCGATTCGGTACGTCGGCGTTGGAGAGCAGTTGAACGACCTGATTGAGTTTTCGGCTGAGGCTTATGTCAATGGGTTGTTTGCTTGAACATCGACCGCGAATGCATCGGCGGCCGCTCGGCCGGCGGCCGGTCGATAACGACGGTTCGAACAGGCCGACAAAAATCAGCTCGGCCTATTCCTTTCCGCTTCGCATCTCTTTCAATCTTCTCTCGCCGAGCGGTCCGTCGCCGGCCTCGATCTTGAAGCTGGCTTTCATCTCTTGCCAAAAACCCGCCTGATATCGGAGGTTGATCAGCGCGATGACGATCATAGCCAGCAGCGCGCCGATCCCCGCCATGGTCATGTCTTTCTGCGCGTCCCATACGTCGCCTTGCGATCCGAGGAATGCGAGGCCGGCCGCCGGATCCACGTTCGCCGCGGCCAGCCACTCGATGATCTCGTACGCCGCTGAAAACGCAAGCGTCACGTCGAACGGAAGGTAGTATCCCCAGAAGCCTTTCACGCGTGTAACGCGGAGAAAGACCTCGCGAATCGGATACGCCAACAAGAACCCAAACGAAAAATGCACCAGCCGGTCGTACATGTTGCGGCTCGCGCCCAGCCAGTTCTGCAGCACGTCGCCGAACGGAACCTCCGCATAGGTATAGTGCGAGCCGATGACGTGCAAGATCATGAACAACGTGATCAGCGTGTAGGACGCATCCGACAGTCTGAAATATCTGCCGGTCAAGACGATTATCGGAACGAAGATGAAGACCAGGTAGTTCTCGAGCAACCAATCGTGACGATAAGATGGATTGATTGCGGCCCACACCCAGACCGCGGCGAAGACTAGTAGCAAAGCCTTGAGGTATCGAGTCATAAGCGCACTCTCATAGAATGACTGACTGCTTCTCAGTCTGGTTACGGTACTTTGCAGCGAATGACTGTTTCCGCGCTTCAGCTATTCGCGTTCCGGACTTGTTCACTAGGCGGACGGTGGATGGGTCAGACCAGGCGGAAGGAGCAGACTTTCTCCAAGAGCCCGCAGGTCCGATAAGAATCGCTCCACGGCTGGAGCTGGCTGGATCCACAGCACCGCCTCCCAGTCCTCCTTCGTTGTGCTGCACAGTCTCCTCGCGAGGTCCACAGGATAGATTCCTGAAGACTTGCTTTGCGCTCCGCGAATGGCCTCATTGATCGAAAGCTCCAGCTTGGTGCATAGACCCCAGACATCGGCTACGTCGCGCGGCTCTTCGCGCCCAATCAACGCCGTCAGCTTGTTCGCCAGAATATTCTCGGGGCTGTCCAGCCGACCCAGAACAGTGTGCTCCCTTACCTCACCAACTCGGGATGCCACATCATTAACCATCTCGACCTTCAACTTAAGCTCGCCCCGCGTAAGAACCGCGCGCACAAAATATTCTTCTTTGAGAATCACATCGGTCGACCAGTTTCCCAAACGCCAGAAGCTATCGACGACGCGTTCAGACCACTCGCGAAAATGAGCATCGAAGTTAACAAACAGATCAAGGTGGTCAGAGAACCGGTGGTTCAAGTAGCCGCGCGACAATGCGGTGCCTCCCGTTAGATGGAAACCTGTTCGTGCCTCGCTCACCAGCCGAAGCGCGTCATCCTGAAAAGGGTAGAGAGTGGTGAAATAGAAGGAGCTATCGGGCATCAGTCAGCAACTCCGGGTGATGAGTAGGCAACCATTCCACCAGGAAATCAATGCCGCGGCGTTGTTGTTCAGAACGAATCCTCGAGCGCCAACGTGGCCATTCCTTAACGAGTTGTGGGAAGCCAATCAGCCTGACCATTTCTTCGTAGGGCGCCCACTCGATGACCCGCACCGCCGCCCAATCGCGGTCCAGACTTCCGCGCGTGTAGCGCCCCGCCAGGATGTCATCGAATTCTTCCTGGCTGATATCGTAGTCCCAAACGTATTTTGCTTTCGTCGGTTCCATGAATCACCGCCGCCGGGATTATAAAGCAAGAGACTGCATAATGGGTACTAGCGTCGTGTAACAGACATTTTGCGAGCGAGTATGTGGTATCCGTGCAAATCCGTCAGATCAGTGTCATCCGTGGTCTATGTGGCGCTAGCGTAGCGATTCTTCCGGACGCATCGGCCACGGATGACACTGATGCGACGGATTCACACGGATTGCTTGCCGA
>JBGQGO010000740.1:0-2840 GCA_041497455.1 Blastocatellia bacterium
CTCGAAGCTCGGGAGCGGTTGTGCCGATCGTGAATAGCCCTATCAAGTCCGACAGGTAATGATTGCTCGGCGTGCGATGGGAGAACTCAAGATTCGCGCGGATGAACCGCCCGTGCGCGATCAGCATCTTCAGAATCAGCTCAATCGCCTGGTCGGTCACGTTCGGTGAGCCGCGAAACATTTCAAGCGCCGCGATGATGTTCACCGCGCGGATGCCCGCTTCCATCGCAACCGTCCAGTTGACGCCGAAGCGCGGCGGATTGTCTTCGTACCACGACGTGAGCTGAAGCAGAAACTCTTCGCTGTATCGCTCATCGTTCGTCAGCAAGTATGCGCGGGCCAGCGTGACCAGATGGTGAAGTCGATTGAGCTCCCAGACAACGCGCACGTCAGCGCCTTGCCCAATCACCAGCGGCACGCGAGTGAAATGAGCAAGCGGCCAGCGCATCTCTGCTTGAGGGTCACGATACCAGTCTATCTTCGGGCCGAGATCAAAGACGCGGCCGAACAGCGTGATTCGGTGATCGAGAATGGCTTCCGCTTCGAGGCGAGACTGTTCTATCGAATCAGGAAAGGAATGCTTGATGGCGGCGACCGTCGAGTTCAGGTCGGCGAGACCGGGGACGAGACGCGGCTGTGGGCTCGTGCGAATCCTCGATGCGACATCGGCGATAGACTTGCCACCGAGCGAGCGCCGCAAATCCGCGTCCGACACATAGGTTGATTGCGGGCTATCAGAGGCGCGGCTTATCGCTCGAGAGATTCGCTTGCGCGCGCGATGAGAGGCTTCGCCGGCAAGCTCTCGTATTGTCATGCCTTTGATCTTGCTGCGAATTGTTTGAGAGCGTCTCAATCTCTGAATTCATCCGTGACTTAAGATTGCTCGGATACCGGCGACACACCAGAGAACTGGGTTGACAACGCTCCGAGCAGAAACAGGAAGTAAAGATTCAGATCCGAATAGCTGCCGCTCGCCAGCGTCAATCCGGGTATCCAATACGCGACGACGATCGCAAGAAAGCATGAGGCCGCTATTCGTTGCCGCTGGTCCTCGGCTCGTTCGAGCGCGCGCCAGCCTAGCAAGAACAGGTAAAGATTCGCGGCAATGTACAACGCAAGCGCCGGCAGCCCGAGTTCCGAGCCTATCCACAACACGTTTGAGTGAGGGCTGTCAGCGGCTTTCGTATCCAGGACCTCCTCCGGCGGTTCATCGGAATAGTAGTGCGACGCATCGTAATAATCGGCATAGTTCGCCAGTCCGACGCCGAAGACCGGATTCTCAAGAGCGATCTCGGCCGCTGCCTGCCACGTCGCGAGCCTGCCGAAAGCGCTGCGGGGGTCCGCCAGCCGGCTTCCAGAGATTGCTGGAGCCATCGTCGCGAGCCATGCACCAAGCACAATTAAGGTCACTATGATAAGAGAGGCGACCGGTAACACGCCGCGAAACTCGGTCGCCTTCGGCGGGGAGCGGCTGGGATCGCGACGCGAGGACCACCGCTGAGCGATCCAACAGATCACGAGCGCGAACGCTACAGCGCGGAACAACGACAACAAAGCTCCCAACGCCGCAGCGGCTGTTGCGCACGCGTAAACAAGTTTGCCCGCGCGGTCGAACCGCACGCGAATCAATTTCGGCGCGGCTTGCAAAAACAGAAACAGCATCAGGCAGATGATCGCAAAAGACGAGTCCGCGAGGAACGGGCCGTTCACACGGCGCTCGCCCTCGCGCACCAATTCCGCGCCCTTGTATTGGAACAGGTCAATGCCGGTCGCAAGCTCAAACGCGCCCGTCGCAAACAGGAACAGCGCCAGCGCCATGCAAGCGAGCAACAACAACCTGCCGGCCGTTCGCAGATCGAAGCACTTCCTCGCAAAGTGAAAAGCGAAGAGCGGGAGCCAGAAGGTATCGATCGCAATCCGCGTTGCATAAGCTACATTGTTGGAGCGCGCAACCGCGCTGGCGAGCGCAAGCAGTGATAGAAGCGCCCAGGCAACTTCGAACTTCGATAGCGATAGAATCGCTCGCGCCCTTGAAGAGGATGTGGCTGTAAGCGCGGCCGTCCGCGCAAACGCCGGGCGCGACTCGAGAAGCAGCATCACGACTATCAAGCCAAACACAACGCGGTTGTAGGTGATGATTGAACGGTCAAGAGGATACCTGAGGTAGAAGGACGCGAGCGGTGTGGCCGCAAACCATGCGAGAAGCACGGCTTCGATCGCAATGGGCGCCGCCAGGAGGAGCGCAGTCCCTAAGGACACGATGGTTACAACGGCGGCATTTCGATAATCGCCGGTCGCGCACAATATTCCGGCGAACGCGACGCCGGCAGTCAGGAGAACGAACGAGGCAGTCCGACGCAACGGCGGTAACGTCGCGAAGAGTGGGTTTGGTTTTTGGTGGGAAATGTCCATCAACCGAATCGAGTGAGGCGCCCTCCGCGCTGAACGCGGGCATCAAACCCGTCGCTTCGGCGGCCCGCGGGTCGAAGAAATCGTTCTTAGCGCTGATACGTGTAAACTGACGGATTATTCATGTCGACGCGCAACTTTGGAGATCGCGGTCGCTCTCTTTTGACGGACGCAATTCTCTCAGTTGCACTCTCCGGGAAGAGGTGGCCCGCTCTTTCTTCCTTAAACCGTATGTACAGGAGCCGTATTAGACTATCTGATTGCGGCCCGATCTTCTGTTCGCCGCTCTCCCACCTGGAAAGCGTTGTCACATCAACCGGCATTAGTGCTGCCCACTCGCGTGCCTTCAAGCCCAAGTGCTGGCGAAGGAAACGAATGTCCCTGCCAGAAAGGGGGTAGGGCTTTAATACTAGGGCGCGCGCTATCGTATC
>JBGQGO010000741.1:0-2834 GCA_041497455.1 Blastocatellia bacterium
CCGGACCTACGAGGCCCAACTTGAAAGCGAGCACTCGGATTTCAAAACGCGGGCATCCCTCGTTTCGCCGAACCTGCGCGTGAGAGCGGAGCTTCGCAAACTCGCGAATGCGGTTTCGGTTGAGGTCTCAGCAACCGAGCTTGCCGCGATCGCCGCGTTGCCCGGTGTAAAGCGCGTCGAGTTGGTGAAAGAGGTTCATACTCTGCTCGACGCGAGCGTGCCGTTGATTAACGCGCCGGCGCTCTGGGCTCGCCTGGGCGGCGCCGGAGCCGCCGGTCAGGGAATGAAGATAGCAATTCTGGACACCGGGATCGACATCACCAATCCGCTGTTCTCCGATGCAGGTTTCACCATGCCCGCTGGCTTTCCGAAGACGAGCAAAGGAAGCGAAGCGCTGACCAACAACAAGGTGATTGCAGCAAAGGCTTTCCTTCGGACACCCTCCGAAGCGCAGGACGAGAACGGGCACGGGTCAAACGTCGCTGGCATCGCAGCCGGGAGTGTGACCGCGTCACCGCTGGGCACGATCTCGGGCGTAGCTCCGATGGCCTATCTTGGCAACTATCGTGTGCTGGGCGCGGACGGCAAGGGTTTCACTGATTTGATAGCTCAAGGGATCGAACAGGCGGTGGCCGACGGATTCGATGTGTTGAGCATGAGTTTCGGAGCTGATGCCGGTCCCGTTCTGGATATCAGCGAGACGGCGGCCGAAGCCGCCGTGGCTGCGGGACGCGTGGTGGTGATCGCGGCGGGCAACAACGGAGACGGAGGCGCTCAAATGACGATCAACTCACCGGGAAATGCGCCTTCAGCCATCACCGTCGCCGCGACGACGAATGCTCACGTCGTAGGGCCGGTAGTCAGCGTCGCAGGCCCCGGTCCGGTTTCGGCAGTCCTTACGGGCATCGGATCAACGCTAGGCGCAGGCAGCACGGCGGTTTTCGACGGCACGCCAGCGCCACTGCTTTACGTCGACGCCGACCCTCAGGGCCGGGCGTGTCAAGGGATTCCGGCCGGATCACTAACCGGCAAGATCACGCTGATCGAGCGCGGGAACTGTACCTTTGCGTCGAAGATCAACAATGCGGCCGCGGCAGGCGCCAGCGCGGTCATCATATTCAACAGAGATTCGAGTGAGGATACGCCAGAGAGCTCTGCCGGCGGGGACAACCTTTTCACGATGGACGCGACCGGGACAACGATACCCTCGTTCTTCGTTGTCCGAAGCAAGGGGTTAGCGTTGCGCGACTTCGTCAAGGCCAATCCCGGCGCGACCGTCAGCATCGCTCCGTTCGGGTCCGGGAGCTTCATACCTGACGTCCTTGCGGATTTTAGTTCGCGAGGACCGTCGGCCCTTGAAGGTCTCAAGCCGGATGTCGCCGCGCCAGGCGTAATCATCTATTCGGCGGCCGCCAGGACCGGAGCCTCAGGCGGCGTCGTCGACCCGAGCGGGTTCCTGGCCATCAGCGGTACGAGCCAGGCCACCCCCCACGTCGCCGGAGCCGCTGCGCTCATCAAACAACTCAACCCCTCATTCGCGCCTGCGCAAGTCAAGTCGGCTTTAGTCAGCTCGGCTACAATCGATGTCTTCACCACGCCGGATCAGACTACTCGAGTGGGAGTGCTCGACGCCGGCGGAGGCCGCGTCGATCTGGCTCGCGCGAGCTCAGTCAGCGCGACGTTCTCACCAGCGAGCTTGAGCTTCGGCATCAGGAAGCTGAAGAAGAAGGACGTCGATATCGTTCTCGATCTCAACATAACGAGCCTTGTGGATGGTCAGAATGCGTTCACCGTTAGCGTGCAACAGCTTGATCCAGGCGACGGCGTTAACGTTGCGCCTTCTGTAAACGTGGTCTCGCTCGCTCGCGGGCAAACGAGCACGGTGACAATAAGAAACACAGCTATCCTCGGTTCTCAGAGGCGCGACTACACGGGTTATGTGCTTGTCACTGGGGGCGGCCAGACCCTTCACGTGCCTTACTGGGTCCGGTATGTGAAGAAGAAGAACTAAAGAAGAGGGGGCGAGAGGGCGAACCGGCGCGTCGCCCCCTCGCCCAGTCTCCCCGTCGCCGCGTCGCAGCTTTCCTTCACGGTTTCTTCCGCTTCTGCTTTTCTTTCTCCTTTTCCTTTTCCTTCTCCAGCTCTCGCTGCTTACGCTGTTCCGCTTCGATTTCCAAGATCGAAGGAGGAGCCGCGGCAAAGGTCAGTTCTTCACGGTAGGTCGCGAATACGGGTTTTGCGTTCAGAAGGGCAGGTGAGAACTTGTACTGGCGAAAGGCATCGACCGCTCGCTCGTCTATCACCGGATCGAGCGACCTCAGCACGCGGATGTTGATAATCTTACCGTCGGGCGTGACCACTCCGCCTAATAACACGGCGCCTCTCACGCTGCGCCCGGATTCAAACTGCGGCGCTGTTCGCTCGAGCGCCACCGGTGGAGTGAAGCGGTCGCCTTGGTTGATCTGAATCGGGCCGCCAAACTCATCAACCGGGTGCGACAACTCTCCCGGCCGGTTCCGCAGGTTTGCTACCGGGACGATTTCGGGCGTTACGGAAACCAGCAACGTTCGCTCGGTGGGCACGCTTTCCTGACGTCCACCCCCGCCAACGAAGTACTTCACGCCGAACATACCTTTGCCGCCGCGTAGCATCACCGTTTCGAAGTTGCCGAACTCCACGCCCTTCACATCAAGCAGCGGTTCGTTCGCATAACGCACTCGCATATCGAGCTTCATGTAGCCGCGTACCACGTCCCTCGGCGTGACCGTGAAGACCATGTACTCAGGGCCGAGCAGGACCGCATCGTTGAACGTCTCGCCGCTGCGCAAACCAAC
>JBGQGO010000742.1:0-2832 GCA_041497455.1 Blastocatellia bacterium
AAAGATACTTTGTCAGGCAAGTACGAAGGCGTGGCCAAGAGCGATCAGATTGGCGATATACCACTGACCGTCGAGATTAAGAATGAGAACGGCAAGCTGACCGGGAAGATCGAAACCCCGCAAGGCCCGGCCGCGATCACCGGCGGAACCTTCGACAACGGCAAGATCGTGATGAAGTTCGATGCCGGCGGTAACGAAGGCACTGTCACGGCCATGCTCGATGGCGACAAGATCAGCGGCAAATGGGAACTCGGTGGTCAGGGCGGCGGGCTAGAGTTGAAGCGTGCCGCGATGACTGCCAGCGCTCCGGCAAGCTCGGTCGGCGGTGCGGCTAAGCCGGCGGCTCCAGCGCCAGCGGCTCCTGCGGCGGCTGGCGATCCCATCTCCGGCGAGTGGGACGCCGCGGCCGACGCTAACGGCACGCAGTTTCCCTTTACGCTCAAACTCAAGCTCGAAGGCGACAAAGTGACCGGCTCGTCAGACTCTTCGCAGGGCACGGCTACGCTTAAGGGCACGTTCTCGGCCAACAAGCTCAGCTTCACCTTGGACACGGGCAACGGCCTCATCACAATGACTGGTACCGTCAAGGACGGCAAGGTAGCCGGCGACTTTGATTTTGCGGGTCAGATGACCGGCAAGTGGGAAGCGAAGAAGAAGTAGGAATCGAGCCGTCAGTACCGAGGGCTGAGCACGACGATCCGTTTGCTCAGTCCTCGGTTGCCTCACTTGCTCCCGCTTTCATAGACCACGTCGCCGCCGATCACCGTCATCACGCAACGGGTCTTCAGGATCTCGGGTTCCCCGATCTTCATTATGTCCGCCGACAGAACCGTCATGTCGGCGAGTTTTCCGACCTCTATCGAGCCCTTCAACTTCTCCTCGAATGCGGCGTAAGCCGCCCATATCGTGAACATCTTCAGAGCCTGCTCTCGCGTCACCGCTTGCTCCGGGTGCCAGCCCTCACCCGAGTAGCCCTTCTGGTCCTTGCGCGCGACCGCCGCGTAGAACTCAATCATCGGCTCTCCGCGTTCCACCGGCGCGTCGGAGCCGCCGGGGATAATCGAGCCCGACTTGATGAAGCTCTGCCACGCATAGGCGCCTTCAAGCCGTTTCATTCCCAAGCGGCTAGGCGCGAAATGGAGATCTCCGATCGCGTGAGAAGGCTGCATGGAAGGGATAATACCGAGCTTCGCGAATCGCGGAATATCGGCGGCGCTCACTATCTGCGCGTGCTCGACTCGCCAGCGCGGCTCGCGAATCTTGCGCTGATCAGGCGGCACGGCCTTGAAAGCTTTCTCGTACAGATCAAGAATCGTGCGATTGCCCCGATCGCCGATGGCGTGAGTTTCAACCTGAATTCCCTGACGCAGCGCCTCAATGAACATCGGCAGTAAGGCGTCCTCTTGTGTAGTAAAGAACCCCGAAGTGTTTGGAGCGTCCGAGTACGGCTCGAGCAGCGCCGCCCCGCGCGATCCAAGCGCGCCGTCCATATACGCCTTGATGCCTCGCACCGTAAAGTGATTGTCGAACGCCCCGATGACCGGTCCTTCGGTTAGGAGCTTTTGCGCGCCCGGTCCGGGGCCGCTCACCGCGTCATAAATGCGCAGCTTGATCTTTCCTTCGCCGAAAAGCTTCTTGATCAACTCGATTTCACCAGAGCTGTTTCCTGGGATCTGCACCTCGCACCAACCAAGCTCGATGCTTCTCTTGATCCCGATAAGCAGCGCTTGCTCAGACTCGTCTTTATCGCCGCGCGGGACGTGCGTCGACACCCGGCCCTGCGCGCTGTCGATGAGCATGCCGGTGGGCTCCCCGGTCTTTGCGTCTTTCAAGAACTCTCCGCCGAACGGATTGGGCGTGTTCTTATCTATGCCTGCAGCCTTAATCGCCGCGCTGTTTGCGATCGAGGCGTGTCCATCGGCGCGAGTCAGGTAGACGGGATTGTTCGGCGAAATCTTATCGAGGTCCCATCGAGTCGGGAACGCCTGAGGCTTCCAGAAAGTCTCGATCCATCCGCGCCCGGTCACCCACTCGCCCGGCTTTGCCCGCTCGACTCGCTCTTTGACCTTCGCCAGAAACGCTTCGAGGCTGGTGGTTCCTTCGAGGTTCAGGTTCATCTCGCGCGCGCCGACTCCGGAAAGGTGATAGTGCGAGTCAGTCAAGCCAGGCACAACCGTATTGCCTTTGAGGTCAACGACGCGCGTGCCCTTGCCTTCGTAAGCCTTCACGTCCGCATTCGAGCCAACGAAGATGATCTTGCCCGCTTTGACGGCGATGGCTTCAGCGTGAGGCTGGCGTTCATTGACGGTGTAGATGTTTCCGTTCTTGAAGACTATATCGGCTGCTTCTGGGGCGGCCTCTGGTTTCGCGCTGACCGATGCAAGCAAGAGCAGCGCTACGATCAGAGCAAGTGCAAGGGTTTTCATGTTCGTCACCTTCTGAGTTGGGATTCCTGTACGCGAGAGCACTTTTTCACAGCCGCCGAAGCCAGTCAAGCGAGAGCAGCAACCATTCTGAAATCCAATTCATTGATTAGCGCGACAAGCGTCGCAGCCACGCAGCCAAACAAAAAGACTCCCGAGAGTAACCTGTCGATGGAAGTTCAGAGTACAACCCTCAGGTTGCTGTATAATCACGTTTCGTCACCAAAGCGAACGAAACGTTTGTAGTCCGGCCTTCAGGCGGAAGTTTGTAATGCGCAACTCCTACAGCGGCCGGTCCCTTACTTTCGCCCCGAATGCAGGTGGGGGGGAGCGATCGCTGTAAGAATTGCGCCTTACGAACTTCCGCCTAAAGGCCGAACTACGAACATCTCTCATAGGAGGTCCGACA
>JBGQGO010000743.1:0-2829 GCA_041497455.1 Blastocatellia bacterium
ACTTCGTCAGGCAAGCGCCACGCGATGCCTCCGTCTGATTTGCGGGCCGCGCCGGCTTGATCACTCGAAGCTTCTGATGACGTTGGCGCCGGCCTTCTTCGAAAGCTCCAGCCTCGGCGGCGCGTTCCTTCTTCAGCCTGACTACGGTCGTCGGGTGGCTCAGCCGGCTGAAGCGTGGCAAGCGATGCGAGTATCTTGTAAAGGTGCTCGTGGCCCGAGCCCGAGGCCACGTCATGCTGTCCGCCGGTCGTTATCAATTCGACCTCGGCGCGCTCGAGTATGAAGTGATTGGCGAGCGACGCCGCCATCAGCACGGCTCGCTCGAATCGCTCCCTAAAATCATCCGGGTCCGGTTGCGCACGCTGCCAGCTTGCGTCGGGTGTTTGACCCGCGCGCTGTTCGCCGAAGATCGGCGGCAACGCGGTGTCGAAGACGATCGTCAGCCGCCACTCGTCCTCGCGCATGTGCTCGCGCACCATCATCGCCATCGATTTCGCCGTCGCTTTCCAATCGATGTAGCGCATGTGGTCCGAAGGGTGATACCGGCGAATCGCGTACAGGTCGTCGCCCGAACCGCGAGCGTGACTCTCTATCTGTCCCGCGAGCATCGGCAGCGCGTGATAAAAATCATCGAGCGGCTGAGGCTTGGGATAGACGAGTATTTCTCCGGTCGCGTCGATGCGCTTCCACTTCTTGAAGAACCCGGCCGGGAATTTCGTAGCGATGCGAAAGCCGGTTATCGGATACCGGCCGCGCACCTTGAAGGTATGCTCGATGCGTTGCCGGGCGCTCGAGCGGGCCGGCGCGAGCACGAAGTAGGCCAGCTTCCCAAGACCACTCTGCGACGAGGAAGTGAGAGGCCGAGGCGCAGAGGTGCGGAGGGGCAGAGGCGAATCATCTCTCTCCCCTGCTCCTCCGCTCCTCTGCTCCTCTGCTCCTCTGCCTTCCTTCGCGCCTTCTTCTTCTTCCCCTTCTTCCTCCGCCAGCGCTTCAACTATCAAGCTGTAGCTCGGCATGAAGCGCTTGTGATTCTGAAGCGTTACACTGATGTTCGCAGGCTCCCCAGTGAATATGTGATCGGGGAAACGCAATTGAATCGACACGTCTGCAAGCGAGACGCGCGCGATCATATTCGCGGCTATCAGGTAGGCAAGCATCGCCGACAGCACCAGGTATAGAAGATTGTTGCCGTTATTCCAGGCGGCGAAAGCTATGATCATAAGGAACACGATGAACAACAGGCCTTCGACCGTGACGCTCGTTCTGATGGCGAAGCGAAGCAGCTCGAGCCGCACGTTTCGCGCGAGCCGAGGGATGATGTACAAGGCGCCAATCAGCGCCAGGACCAGCGAGATTGCCGCGGCGATTGCGGCAAGCTGCGTGCTGTGCTGATCGGCGGCCACCGAGCTGAGCAGCGCAATGATGAACGCGAGGCCGAGAAGGAAAACCGTGATGAAGAAGTCGCGCCACGCTTGCCGATTCATACTACCTCACAGCGGCACGTTGACGGTTTTGAGAATTTCCAGGAGGGCGGCTTGCGCTTCTTCCGAGCGGCGCAATCCCGTCGAGTAGCGCGAATTCACTACGATTCGGTGAGCGAATATCGGCACAACCAGCCGCTTGATGTCATCGGGAATCACGAAGTCGCGGCCTTCGACAAACGCCAGCGCTTGAGCAGCGTGGTACAGCGCCAGGCTTCCCCGCGGGCTCACCCCAAGGTCAAGAATGTCGGCGTCGCGCGTGGCCCGGACTATGCGGATCAGGTAATCGATCAGCGCCTCGTCAACGCTCACTTCTCGCACCTCGTGTTGCAGCGCGAGCACGCCGTCGCTGTGCATCACCGGGACAACGCGGTCTACGGCTGAGTTCAGGGTCTGCTCCCGCAGGATTGTTTTCTCGTCTTCCGCGTCGGGGTAGCCCATTCGCAGCCGCATCATAAACCGGTCGAGCTGCGATTCGGGCAGCGGGTAAGTTCCGTGATGCTCGATTGGGTTCTGCGTAGCGAGCACTATGAAAGGCTGCGGCAACTGATAAGTTTCCTGTTCGACGGTGACGTGCCCCTCGGCCATCGCTTCGAGCAGCGCCGATTGGGTCTTGGGAGTCGAGCGATTGATCTCATCGGCGAGCACCACGTTGGCGAAGATTGGCCCCGACTTGAACTCGAATGTGCTTGTCCGCTGATTGAAGACCTCCAATCCAACGATGTCGGAGGGCAGCATGTCCGAAGTGAACTGAATGCGTTGGAACGAGCAGTCAAAGCTTCTCGCGAGAGTTTGCGCAAGCGTGGTTTTGCCGACGCCCGGAACGTCTTCGATCAACAAGTGCCCGCCTGCCAGCAGGGTGACCAGCGCCAGTTCAACGACGTCGGACTTGCCGTGAATGACACTCTCGATTGTGGATTGGAGTTGTTCCAGCTTCCCGGCGGTGGTGATCACTAAGTCGATCCTCGCTCGAGCGTTTTGGGGCGCACAAGAAATCTAACACAAATGAACGCGGCTCGCGAAGAGAAGTTGCATCCAGGCTTGAGGGGCGGGCACGGCTACGATAATGAGCTTCCCTCGATGCGGGCGATCTTCATCGCGCACGGCTCGGCGTTCAACAAAGGCGTCGTCATCGAGCCGTTTGAAAACGTTCAGGTCTAAAACGTGATGACAAGGATTCTTGGGTTGAGACCCGCGCCCAATGACGGGAACGATACTGTGGCCATCGCCGCGTTGGAGCTTGACTCGAGGCGCGGACGATAGGAGGCCAGGCGAGGGTGCCTGCGCCCCCCTTGGGTTACGCATGGCGCGAGTGGGTATGCGCGACAGTCTGACGAGCGTAACCGGC
>JBGQGO010000744.1:0-2819 GCA_041497455.1 Blastocatellia bacterium
CGCCGGTCCGATCCTCTCCTCTCCCGCGCCGCCACTCGCGGCGCGAGTGGCGGCGCGGGCGCGGTGCTAAGCACGGAAGAGAGTAGGGGCGCGCTCCTGTCGTAGGTAGAAATGAAACATCCCCCAACTGAAGTTGGGGGTATTCCTGGAGTTTTCGCACAGTCTCGGCAGTGGGTGGATTGTTCAGGTGCAGCCTACAAGACGGGCGTCCCGCCCCCTTTGTTTTTGTTATCTCCCTCTCCCCTCACGCCGCGAGGGGAGAGGGAGAGAGGAAAAACGGGAGTCCCGGTTTGCTGCCTTTGTAGGTTGGGCTTGAACGATTCACCCACTGCCGTGGGTGGGATTCGCGCAAGACACTTGTATGGTATCGTGCCACGCTTAATCCCGCCGATCAGCCTGTGCGCCACCTCACCTTCTTGACAATCTTGAGTGGGCGAAATACTGTCGGCCGTACATCTCGGGTTTCAAATCTTACTTCGGTTTATCAGTGGAGCGGATCAGTGTCCTTGATTCGGTGGGACAGCTATTCAAAAAGGAGAGATCAGAAATGAGATCGAGTCGCATCTTGACCCTTGGAATGACGATCGCGCTGACGGCGGTTGTTGCGCAAGCGCAGGTAGACCCAACGCAGCAGCGCGGGAACCGCGGCCGCGGAGCCACCGAGCAACAAACACCCCAGACAACGGCGCCTGCCGCCGCCGCCCAGCAACGGCCCGCGCCGCCGCCTGAAGAGAAGAGCTCCGTCACTCACCACAGCGCGAAGATCGGCGGGCAGCAGATCAGCTACACTGCGACCGCCGCCACTTACGTCATCAAGGCTGATGACGGCTCGCCCAAGGCTACGTTCTTCTTCGTGGCTTACACAAAAGACGAGACGGATACTACAAAGCGCCCGCTGTCGTTCGTCTACAACGGCGGTCCCGGTTCCGCTTCGTCGTACACGCACATGGGACTTGGTCCGAAACGGATCGTGCTGACCGACGATGGATTCGGGATGCCCGCGCCTTACTCGATAATCGAAAACGGCGATTCATTTCTTGATGTCACCGATCTCGTGTTTGTGGATGCGATTTCAACCGGGTACAGCCGTCCCGCGCCCGGCGAGAATACGGCGCAGTTCTACGGCGTCGTGCAGGATGCCACTTTCTTTTCAGATTTCATCTACCAGTATCTGACGCGCAATGAGCGGTGGGCCTCGCCAAAGTTTCTGATTGGCGAAAGCTACGGTACGACGCGCTCGGCGCAACTGTCTTTGGTTTTGAAGGAGCGCCATCAGATCTATTTGAACGGCATCGTCCTCGTGTCCTCAGTAGGGTTCGGCAATTGGGGCGCGGACGACCGAACGATCTTCTTTCTGCCGACCCTTGTGGCCTCGGCGTGGTATCACCGCTTGTTGCCGCCTGACTTGCAAAAGCTGAGCATCGCCGAGGTCGCACAGCAGGCGAGGCAGTATGCGCACGGTGAATACGCCGCGGCGCTCGAGAAGGGAGACGAGCTGCCTGCGGCTGAGTACGAGAAGGTCGTCAAGAATCTTGCGCGGCTTACGGCGCTGTCGCCGAAGTACATCGAGCAGACCAACCTGCGCATCAATCCGCAGCGATGGTTCAAGGAACTCCTGCGCGACAAGCGCCAGACGCTTGGACGGATAGACGCGCGCTTCCTTGGAATGGACGCCGATGCGGCAGGAGAGCGTTACGAATACGACCCGAGCCTTGCGTCGTATGATGGGTCTTACGTTGCGATGTTCCAGGACTATGTGCGCCGCGAGCTGAAGTGGAACACCGATATGTATTACACATTGACCGCCCGGGTTCAGCCGTGGGACCAGGGCCAACCAGGCCAGCCGGCGGACGCCTTGCGCTTGGCGATGACCGAGCAAACCTATCTGAAGTTGCTGGTGCTGTGTGGCTACTACGACGTAGCGACGCCGTTCAACGGGATCGAGCACACCGTCTCGCACATGAGTCTCGAGCCGGCGATCCGCAAGAACGTCAGCTTCGCGTACTATGAAGCGGGACACATGATGTACATCGAGAAGAAATCGCGCGAGAAGGTGCACAGAGACGTGTCCGCTTTTATCACAAGCAGTGCGACGCGAACCGAGAGAGCCAGCGGCTCGCAATAACCCTCCGCCAATCCGAAGGAGTCTCAGGGCAGATACTACGGAACGTAGTGTCTGCCCGACCCCCAACCTTTCCGGTTGGGGGATTTGCGAGATCGCGGCCGCCTCTCTTGTAGGCTGGACGGAAGCGTCCACAACTTCCCGGTTGGGGTTTTACACGGTCCCTTGCGAGTGTGGGTATGGGCAAAAGGCTGACGCACACCCCAGAGTGTCTTTCTCGTTGCGTTCGCGCGGGCATTCCGACTAGACTTCTGGCGCTGCTTTCAGCGACAACTGAACCGCCAGCCTTACCGAGCGGAACAGGGATGCGATAACTCCACCTTTTGCTTTGGTGTTTCGTTCGAGGTTAGACATGTTATCCGCACTCATTCAGACCAGTTTGAACTACTCGACGACGGTAGTGATCGCCATCATAGTCCTGGTTCTGGCGGTCGGGCTGATGGTTTTCCTGTTTGCGCGGTCGAGCGTACAGAGGCGGGAATGCGAGGCGCGCGTGCGCGAACGGATGTTGGAGATGGAACGTGAAGCGCAGTTCGCGGCGGCCGCCGACCGTGTTCCGATTTCCCGAAATCCTGTCGACGTCGCGGTGCACATCGCGAGGTTGCTGCGTGAGTACATGTCGATGCACGTGCTTGCTGTTTATGCAGGACGCTCGGTGGATTCGGGCCTCTCGGATGTACTTTCTCCGTCGGATCAA
>JBGQGO010000745.1:0-2819 GCA_041497455.1 Blastocatellia bacterium
AAGCAAGGCGCGAAGGAAGGCGATCTCGTCTTCGTGCCCGGTCATCCCGGCTCGACGGCGCGATTGAATACAGTTGCGCATCTCGAGTATCTTCGGGACAACGGCCTTCCGTTAGTAGTCAAGCTGCTCAACCGCGAGCACGACATGTTGGGCAGGTACAGGTTGCAGGGCGAGGAGCAGTCCCGCCGCGCGCAGGAAGATTTCTTCAGCATCGAGAACAGCCTCAAGGCCCTGACCGGAGAGCTCGAGGGCTTGCAGGACAAGACACTAATCGCAAAGAAGGCGAAAGCAGAGGAAGCATTGCGACGCACAGTTGCCGCCGACCCGAAGAAACAAAAGGAATACGGCGACGCCTGGGATAACATCGCGAAAGGACGCGCCGGCCTGAAGAGTTACTACAGGCAGTACTCGCTGATTGGAAACGGGGCGGCCTTCAACTCCGACCTGTTCGCTAAGGCCCGCGCGCTGGTTCGGCTCGCCGCTGAAAGCTCCAAGCCAAACGCCGAGCGGCTGCCCGAGTACACCGATGCGCGTCGAGCCTCGCTCGAGCTGAGTTTGTATTCGCCCGCTCCGATCTATGACGATCTCGAGAAAGTGAAACTCGCGGACTCTCTCGCATTCATGCGCGACGAATTAGGCGCAGATGACTCAGCCGTCAAGAGCGTGCTTGGAGGGAAGTCACCTGAAGCGCGAGCGGCGGAGCTAATAGACAAAACCAGGTTGAAGGACGTCGATTATCGCAAACAGCTCGCGGCGGGCGGTATGAAGGCGATCGAAGAATCGACTGACCCGATGATCGTGCTCGCGCGTTCGATCGACGGGGAAGCGCGCACATTACGGAAGCGCTTCGAGACCGAAGTCCAAGCGAACGAGCGCGCGAGCTACGCGAAGGTCTCGCGAGCGCTGTTCGACATCGAGGGCACGAAGCTCTATCCCGACGCGACCTTCACGCTGCGTCTCTCATACGGCGCAGTGAAGGGCTATGAAGAGAACGGCAAGCACGTGCCTCCGTTCACCAACTTCACGGGGCTTTATAAGAGATCTGTTGAGCACGGCAACAAGTTTCCTTTTGAGTTGCCCCATCGTTGGATAGATAAGAAGTCGGCGTTGAACTTGAACACGTCGTTCAACTTCGTTTCGACCAACGACATCATTGGCGGGAACTCGGGCTCTCCGGTGATCAACAGGAACGCCGAGTTGGTCGGATTGATCTTCGATGGCAACATCCAATCTTTGGTTGGGAACTTCGTCTACGACGAGACGCAGAATCGCGCGGTGTCGGTTGATACGCGCGCGATGATGGAAGCGCTGCGCAAGCTCTACGGGGCGACCGAAGCAGCAGACGAGTTGATGAAGTAGGCTCAAGCGAATCGACGCAAACGCGCGGCGGCAGCTCTCGGGTTCCGCCGCGCTTTTCATTTGGCGGCCCGCAAATAACGTAGATTTGGACTGCGGCGGCAAGTCTTCGCGACGCCGCTTTTCGTTTCACGGTTCTTAGAATCACAAGAGAGAAAGCGGCGTCGCGAAGACTTGCCGGCGCAGTCCATAGAAGTTCGTCGAGCGGCCTTTCCCGGTTCCTTGAAGACAACAACTCCTGGTAGTAAGATCGTTGCCACTCTCGATCCAGTGGCCCGCATCCACAGCCGGCTGGTAGTGGACAGACAAAGTGAAAAGGAGAGAAGTTCAATGATGATCTCAAAGGTTGCGCGGCGTTTTATTCTTTCCGCCGCATTTGTAATCGCGTGCTGCGCGGTTGGACTCGCCCAAGACTCCGGACAGGTGCTGCGCGTTTCGGTCGGCTACGGAACCATGAAAAACACTCCGGCTGTCATTGCCAAGCTTACGCCGGAAGCGCGCGCTGAAGTCGACCGCCTTGGCGACATGGCGCGGGCGGCAAACGGCGAAGGCAAGTACGGCGATGCGCTCAAGCACCTGTATCACGCGATGGCGTTGATGCGCGGGACCGAGTGGACGCCGGCGCGAGCGCTTGGGTCCGCGCTTACCGTTAAGCTCGACGGGGCGATGCTCGATCCCGGCGATAAGGTCGCAGTTCGAATCGGCCAGATGTTCTCGCTCGACGAGAAGCCGAGTGCGAAGCTAGCCGCCTCGATTTCGCTGCTCAAGTTGAGAGGCGACGAAACGATAAAGGACCTGAAGGCTCTTGACTCGATCGATCCTGATTTCATTGCGCATCCTCTCTCCGCCGAAGTAGTCGTGCCCGACGTCGAACCTGGAAACTACCGAATCGCGGTCCGCGTTCGGATCCCGGGCGGCGAGCCGATCGTCAAGTACACGACGGTCCACATCGAACGCGGGCTGGCGGCGGATTTCGGCGCGGCCAAGGCGCGCGCGGCGAAGATACAAGAGACGCTCAAGACCAGGCATCGAGATGCTCTGGTCGCGGCAGTGCCTTCCGCCGAGTACCGCATATCGCTGTTCGAGCTTGCCCGAGCAGGCGAGATCAACTTCGACAGGATTGATTTTCGCGCCACGCTTAAAGAAGCGACCTCGATGATTGACGCCCTCGACGCGGGGAACGATCCGTTCGCCGCGCGTCGAGGAGAATTCAAGAAGGCCTACCGCTCGAAGGTCGATAGCACGCTTCAGCCTTATCAAGTGTATGTGCCGGCGGCCTACGACAAAGCGAAGACGTTTCCGCTGGTGATCGCGCTTCACGGTATGGGCGGCGACGAGAACAGCTACTTTCAAGCTTACGCGCAAGGCGCGTTCAAGCTTGAAGCCGAGAGGCACGGCTATATCGTCGCTTGTCCGAAAGGCCGCAAGCCGGCTTCGATGTACATCGGCGACGCCGAGAAGGA
>JBGQGO010000746.1:0-2817 GCA_041497455.1 Blastocatellia bacterium
ATGAGCTGATAGCGGAGCGGGTGACCTTTCTCTCGCAATAAGGCTGGGAGAGTCGCCAAGAACTTGTGCAGCGAAGGCGGAGGGCACTTGGTCTCAAAGACCTCGTGCAACACAGCATAGAGACGGGCCGCGTTTGTGGTTATCGTGGCGAGTTGTGACGAACGCAACAGGTCGTACGTGTTGCCGGGGGGAAGCGCAAACTGCTCGGCAAGGTGAGCGGCCAGCTCTTCAACGCTGGGCAGATACTCTCCTTCACGCCAATCAGACCCCTTTGGGCGCCCGCATTGGCTGGCATCCGTCCCAAGGAACGGAACCACTGCGCCCTCGGCTATCTCCTTGACCACTGTTCTGTAGTGAACTTCCAATTGATCAGGCATTGCGCCTGGCTGAGGAGCGGAAACGCTAGTCGCGCCGGCGGCGCTGGCTGCACCCGGCGCCGAAGATTCACCGCTGTCAAATATCCGTCCATCAGTGGAGCGCATATAGAGGGCCGGCGTAGCCCACTCCAGATGGTTGTCCTCGCCGCGTATCGCGAGTCGCGCCTGTGCCAGCGCCGCGTCTACGGGGTAGTAATCAGCCATCGACCCATAGAACTCACTGGCGAACGTGATCGCTGCCTGGTCTGTGATCTTGAACTGCATGGCGAGTACGGCGGGAATCCCTTGCTGCACGAGACTCTGTGCTGTACCCCCGAAAGCATCAGTAAGAGATGACCGCGCTCCCTCACAGGCATTGAGGACAGCCAGACGCAGTGGGCGGTGCTCGTGAAGGTGCATTCCCAGAAGTTGGCCGCTCACCGGGTAGCCCTTGCCGTCTTCATCCTCCATCATCAGAATTCCATCCCGGACCTCTTCATCGAACTTGCCATGGCCGATGAAGTGAAAGATGTGAACATCCTGCTCGCGTAATCGCTGTCTCAGAGCAGACAACGTCGCTTTTTCCAATCGCTCCAGCACCACCGATTTCTTTCGCGTCAACTTGTCCACCGATTCGGTCAGCTTCCTCCACTCGGCTTCCACGTCGAGCTTCGCTTCATCGGCCGGACTCGAAATCATAACTAGAACCCGCAGAGGCGGCTTAACCCCCAGCGCCTGAATACGTCTGGGCATCTCCATGTAGCGCACGATAGGCGTATCTGAGGACAGGGAAAGAAAGCTCCCAACAAGAGGATCGTAAAGATACTCCCAGGGCAGGTATGCCAGCTCCGGTACGTCTTTCAATCTCAGACGAATGCGCAACCGTGACGCTGTTGCCAGGCTGTTGCTGAAGCAGGTGTACACCGGTTTGTCGAATACCGCAGTGAAGAGCCGGCCACCAAAATCCTTGATCGCCTGCAACTCCGGCGAGTCAATTGCGCGGGTGCTGCGCCACGGTTGGCTTACGCGCTCGAGAAACCCAGCCAGTTCCTCATCGGAGAACGGCATGCGAAAGTCATTGGCGGCTTCGCCTTCGGGTGAGTTCACACTGGCGCGATAGCCTTCGGTCTCACGTTCGATCAGCAGGTCAAAGTTCTGATACGTGATGTCAGCCACGGGAACCTCCTTCCACGTCTATTAGCTTGGAGCTACCTTCGCCGGGCTTCGAAGTCCGCGCTTCTAAGCATTCTCTTATTTGTGCTCGCGCTTCCATGTCATCGTCACCTTGAAGGTGGCCTCGGCATCTGCCGAAGCTATGAAGGCGCCCGCCTTCGCGCCCAATTTGATCCCAAACTCTATGCCCACTTGTTCAGGCGCGTCGCTAAGTTCGCGCACCTTCTCGATGAAAGCTACGGCCACAGGCTTGATCTTGCTCAGCGCCGACTCAAAGCTCTGCCCGGCCTTTTCAACCACATCGATAGGACTGCCGCCGCGAACCACTGCGCCTCTCGAGTCCGGCTCCTCCGACTCCACTAGAAGGGTGCTCCCATCTTCCAGCGTGAATTCAACTAGTCGCTTCATATTTGTCTCCGTTGGAGTTCCTGACGTAGGTGTAAGATTACCTGCGAACCCACCCCTATCTTAAGGAGAGACGGAAAATTCGCCCGGAACAATTCGGAAATTCTAGGGATTACCTGAAAAAGAGAGGAAGTGTAACAGCAGCCGCACACTCAGCGCCATAGGTCTGCTTGATTGATGTCTGCTTGATTGATTCTCTTAGCCCACAATGCCAAGCAATGCGTCGAGCGGCCTTTGATGGAATACTCGCGGAGCGTTCTCAAGCACCTCTTCGAGCGTAGTAGCCCCACGAAGCGCCTTCATCATCCCGTCCTCTTGCATCGTGCACAGGTTGCAGGACTCCAGGCTCATTTGCCTGATCTCTTGCATCGTGCGCTTCTGCAGGATCGCATCGCGTATGTCGACATTCGGAACGAGCAGTTCGTAGATCCCAACCCGTCCGCGATAGCCCGTGAAGTTGCACGCCGAGCATCCCTTGCCTCGCCACAGCGTGAACTTATTGAGCTCGTCCCGCTTCAATCCGAATCGCCGAAGCACGCGGTCTTCGGGCGCGTATTTCATCTTGCAGCTCGAACACACCTTGCGCACAAGCCGCTGAGCCAGCACCGCCCCGATCGTGGACGCGATCAGCGAGGTCTCGATTTCCATGTTGATCAACCGGACCAGCGCGCCGACAGAGTCTTCGGTGTGAAATGTCGCAAATACTTTGTGTCCCGTAAGCGCGGACTGAACGGCTATGTCTGCCGAGAATCTATCGCGAATCTCGCCGATGACGATGATGTCCGGATCCTGCCGCACTATCGACTTGAGCGTTTCGTTGAAGCCCAATCCGATCTTCTCGTTTATCGAGCATTGCGAGATTCCATCGATGACGTACTCGACC
>JBGQGO010000747.1:0-2806 GCA_041497455.1 Blastocatellia bacterium
GACCGTCGCTGACTCCCGATAGCGCCCGCGTGGCTATGCCGCTCGAGCACGCCGGGAGCCGGAACAGGATTCGGCTTACAGACCCACTCCAGAATCATTGAACGTACCGTAGGTTGTCTAACCTGCGGGCAGGGTTGGGCAAACCAAATGCAGGTCGGACAACTTGCGATACATTGGCATCGGAGACGAATAGGTGAACAAGAACAAATACTTGATAGGCCTCATCGGATTGGCCATAGGATTCATCATCAGCTTCTTTCTGACGCAGAACTACAACAAGAGTAACGCGGCGCCGGCCGCGACCGGGATGTCGTCGGGTATGGCGAGCAGCGCAGGCGGGCAGCAAGCGATGATGGGCGGGATCCAGCAAATAATCGAAAAGGCCAAGAATGGTCCCAACGATTTTCAAGCTCAGGTTGAAGCCGCAAAGGCTTTCAATCAGATCGGCCGAGTCGCCGAGACGGCTGACTATCTGAAGAAGGCCTACGCCATCGACCCAAACAGATTCAATGAGCTCGGCGCGGCTGGCTTCTTAGGGCAGTACTATTTTGAGCAAAAGGACTACGCCGAAGCAGAGACCTGGTTCAATCGCGCAATTAAGGCCGATCCGAAAGAGGCTGATCTCTACGTGGCGCTGGCTGAAACCTACGTTCAGCGCGAGCCCCCACAGCCCGACCAGGCCATTGCGCAGCTTCAACAAGCGCTCGGCGTTGATCCAAAGAACGGGCACGCGCTCGGGCACCTCGTCGAAGCCTACGTCTTGAAGAAAGACGCCCGCGGGGCTGAAGACTCGGTCAAACGTCTCAAGGAAACCGACCCGACCAATCAGAGGATCTCCGTTCTGGAGATACTTGTCGCGGACTTAAAAGCGGGCAAAACGGTGACTATTCCAAAGGAGTAAACAGAAGTGACGCGCGTGATGAGTGATGCGTGATCGAGCTGCGGCCTTGTCACGCATCACTCATCACGCATCACGTTTCAGAGCAATGTTCTTCAGGTTCTTGATCTATTGCGTTCTGGCGTACCTCGCGCTTCGCTTTGTCAGGCGGCTCCTGTCTCCGCCGCCTGCCCGCGGCTCTCGCCCAGCACCACGCGCAGCCCGGCCAGCGCAGATGATCAGGTGTGAGAACTGCGGTATGTTCATAACCCAGACAAGCGCCCTGCTCGTCGGCGGCCGCGAGTTTTGCTCCAAATCCTGCGTTCAGAAAGTTAACAGGGTCTAATTTCGGGCGAAAAATATTTCTCCGATTTCGAAAGTTATTGCATCGTCCCGCAAAAACTTTCCGTCCATTATAAGTGAAGGGAAGAGATGCTAGAGCTGGACAACCCTTCATTGGCCAGGGCGCTTCGGCAGAGTGGGCCCGGCCAATTGCCGAGCCAGTATTCCCGATTCGGCGCTGCCTGTGAGCGCTGGCCCCCCCGCGATGTTCGGCAATGCTCGGCGACGACAGTATTGTGTGGGAGGCACTTGAGACCATTATGAAAATCAGTGATGTTCTACTTCGCCTGATCGGCGTGAGGGATCCGAATTGCCCCAATGAAGCCGACGTTCTCGCGTACTCCGAAAACAGACTGTCAACACGCAGCCGCGCGCAGGTCGAGCGACACTTCGCCGATTGCGACGATTGCCGGC
The DNA here is from genome assembly GCA_041497455.1 of Blastocatellia bacterium. GTDB lineage: Bacteria > Acidobacteriota > Blastocatellia > UBA7656 > UBA7656 > Onstottus_A. The sequence goes on from JBGQGO010000747.1 coordinate 1,634, forward strand.
AAGTCCTGGCCTTTCTCGGACGGGAATCCGAGGAAGCGGCGGCGCAACTCACCGAGGAAGCCGTGTCTGCACAGACGGACAGAGTTCTCGCCTACATACAGAATGACGAGCGCAACCGCAGTAAGCAGGCGCAAAAAGCTCGAGCCGCAGCCGGTTTCTACATCTCTTATCCCAGGCTCGCGTCAATCGGCCTTGTCATCAGCGCAATCGCGATCGCCGGTGTCTTTATGTTCACCGGGCGCCAGTCGCCCGCGGACGCTGCTATGGCTGCGCTGAGGTTAGGGGTCAAGCATGAGCGATACTCGGAGGCCCGAGTCTCGGGTGGATTTGATCATTCACGCTACGCGGGGACGACCCGTGGTGACGATAGTAATCACGACGACTTGCACTTCGGCAATGCCGAGAACAAGGTGAAGGCCGAGGCTGGTGTTGAAGCTAGACTGATGTTGGCGCGCGTTTGCCTCGCTCGCGGGGATCGTGAGGACGCTAAACGCGCGCTGGCGATACTCGATCAACTTATGAAGAGCGGAGTCGAGACGCCTGTAACGCTAAACGACACGGGGGTAGCCCAGTTTCAGTTGGCTAAGTACGATGACGCCATCGTCTATTTCACCAAGGCCCTGGCGAAGTCGCCGCGCTATGACGAGGCACTGTTCAACAGGGCTCTAGCCGAACAACGCTCCCATCGCGATGACGACGCGAGGCGCGACTGGCAGCAGTTCATCAATCAATCCTCGGACGAGAATTGGAAAACTGAGGCGAGGGACCATCTCAATCGACTGAGCGGCCCAACCGATCGTTAATTACGCTCCTTGCCCGCTCTACTTCAGCCACGCATCACCGATCGTGATATCCACCGTCACCGGCACGCTGCGGATGAACTCGCGTGCTGCGGCGATCATTTCGCGATCGAGTATCGCCGCGCATTCTTCCGCTTGAGCCTCGGCTGCTTCGATAACAATCTCGTCGTGTATGCAGTTCACAATCTTGGCATCGATCGGTTTGAGCGCGTCGTATAGCAGCGCAAGCGCACGCTTGATGATGTCCGCGGATGAGCCCTGAATCGGTGCGTTCTTGCCCAGCCGTTGAGTGGCGCCCACCTGACTGCGATCGTTCGCGTCGAAGCTGAAATAAATCAACCGGCCGGAGCGCGTGCGGCTCTCGCGATCGCCC
>JBGQGO010000748.1:0-2805 GCA_041497455.1 Blastocatellia bacterium
CAGTTGAACCATCTCCATCCGGCAATCACCCAACTCTTAGCGCTCGCCGATAGAACGTTGTTGATCATCGGAGCGCGTACCGTGTTCGCGCTGCTGCTCGTTGCGGTCCAGCTCTACGTGCTTCGAGCGATGCTGCGAATCATACGGGCGATGCAGCTCGAACCGCGGAAGGAAAAGCTCCTGACCGCCGCGGCCGTCGCTTTCCTGGTGATCGTGAATCTGCCTCTTGCATTCTTCATTGTCGAAGGGTTTATCAAACCAACTGGGTTGCTGCTGTATGCTCCGCCGCTCGCATATGAGCCGGTGATTCGCCCGTTCGCTTACACGTTCTTTGTGTGGACGATCGGTTCATTGTTCTTTGCGGCGGCCTCTCCTATCGCAATGGCATGCTTCGCCGCCGTCCAGTTTGTCAGGCGCAAGAAGACCGAGCCGGAAGAGGACACGACGGTGAGAGTGTTTGATCTGTCTCGCCGGCGGTTCTTGCAGATGTCGTTGACAGCGTTCTCGGCTATGCCGTTTGCAGTTTCGGCGTACGGCGCAGTCGCCGCGCGAACTCGCAAGGTCGTCGAAAAAGTCATCGTCCCGATCTCGGGTCTTCCGCCTCAACTCGACGGGCTGACAATCGTTCAACTCAGCGACATTCACGCCGGAATGTTCATGAGAGAATCGCAAATGGCCGAGTACGCGCGCATCGCCAGCAGCCTCAAACCGGACATCATCGCGCTGACCGGAGACTTCGTTGCTGCTCACAGCGATCAAGTCGAATCATTCATGAAGGCGATGTCGTTGCTCGAGGCAAAGCACGGTGTGTTCGGGTGCCTCGGTAATCACGACATCTTCACTCGCTCAGAAGAAGCGATCGCTCACGGTTTCGCGAGCGCCGGATTCAAGCTCCTGAGAAACAGAAACCAGATAGTCGACATCGATGGCGCAAAGCTGAACATCATTGGAGTCGACTATCTGTTTGGAAGCAGATCGACCGCCAGCACGCTCGATCACGTGCTTCGCGAAATACCGATGGATGGCACGACGATTCTGCTTCAGCACGCGCCGCAGTTGTTCCCGCAAGCGCAAAAGTTTGGAATTGACTTGACGTTGTCCGGTCACACGCACGGGGGACAGATAGCGTTAAAGTTCGGAGACATGATCATCGCTCCGGCGGCTTTGTCGACGATGTTCCTTGCCGGGCTGTTCAAAATCGGCAACTCGCACCTTTACGTCAATCGAGGGATTGGGACAACGGGACCTCCGATCAGGATCAACGCGCCGCCTGAGATAACTCATATCACGTTGAAAGCTGTCTAGGAGCCGCAGACAAGATTTCAGCGTTTTATTGCAAATTTCGCGTTGCATCATTTGAGCTTTCGCTGGCTTACGCGAATTGCGGGTCCCGAACCACCCGCGCTTGGTTGGCCGCTGAGACTTGATGTAACATCTGGGCGAAACGAGGTAAGAAGATGGCGGAAACATCGGTTCAAGTACCACCGGGCTTCACGGATATGTCAAAGGCCGAGCAGGTTCGATATCGTCAGGCCCTTTGGGATCACATCGCTGACAGTCCCGGCGAGATACCCGTCCCGGAGAGTCACCTGGAATTGGCTGAAGCGCGGCTTGAGCGGTATCGCAACGATCCCTCAACAGCGCGCTCTGCTTTTGAAGTCCTGGATCGCCTTACTAAAAAGTCGAAGTGAGCGGATACCGGATCGAGGAGCAACTCATGAGAAAACGCATAGCGCTGTTTTGTTTGGTGTTGGTGATCTCGTTAGCTGAGGCAGTAGCCGCGCAGACGCAGGCGCAGCCCTCGCCGATTACAGCGATTAAAGCTGGCCGGCTCATTGATCCTGAAACCGGCACTGTCGCTACTAACCAGGTGATCCTGATTCAGGGCGAGAAGATCACGGCGGTCGGCGCGAACCTCGCCATTCCCGTTGGCGCGACGGTCATTGATCTATCGAGACTCACCGTCTTGCCGGGTCTCGTCGATGCGCACACGCACATGGCGTTGACTTACAAGGAGCAGCCGGAGAACAACTACTACTACCTGACTGTGGTAATGGATTCGACGGCGTTGCGCGCGATCCAAGCCGCGTCCAACGGCATTCAACTTCTCAACTCCGGCTTCACCGTGATTCGCGACGTGGGGAACAACGGGCTCTACGCGGATACGGCGCTGCGCCAGGCGATCGAGCAAGGCTGGCTGCCCGGGCCGACTGTAATCCCATCGGGAATTATCATCGGCGGCACCGGCGGGCAATTGTGGCCGACGCCCGAAATGTACAAGCGGCACAACATCGTGTATCCCGAATATCTTGACGCGAACAGTCCCGATGAAATCGTCCGCGCGATCCGCGAGAACATGCTGTTCGGCGCGAGGACTATCAAGCTGTGCATCGACTGCAAACCGTGGGGCTATTCGGTCGAGGACATCAAGCTGGCCATCAATGAAGCAGCGAAGGGCGGCTGCAAAGTTGAAGGCCACGTGCAAACTCCCGAGGGCGCGCAGCGGGCGATTGATGCCGGGATTTACATCATCGCTCACGGCAACGCGCTGACACCCGAACATCACCGGCAGATGGCCGAGAAGGGCATCTTCCTGGCTGGCACCGACACGCCATTCACAAAGTATCGCGGCAGCGAAAACGCGTTCAAGCAAACGGTCGCGCTACTGCGCGACGCGTGGGAGAAGAAGACGCCGTTAACCTTCTCGACGGACTTCGACTACTGGAACGAGCGAATGAAAGACGATAAGACCAGCGAGTGGCTGAGCCGCGGCGATCTGACAATAGCCTTCATCGAGACGTGGAA
>JBGQGO010000749.1:0-2799 GCA_041497455.1 Blastocatellia bacterium
GGACTGGAACTACACCAGCATCCGGACCGAAACGGACGAGGCTTTCGGGCGGTTTTTCGCCAAGACCGAAGATGCCGACCGCAAGGTCGTCGACCGGGTGGCTGAGATCGCGAAGGCACGCGGCGTTCCTCGCGCGCAGGTAGCTCTCGCCTGGCTGCTGGCGAAGCCGGTCATTACCGCGCCCATCGTCGGCGCCACAAAGCTTCAGCATCTCGACGACGCTCTCGCATCCGTGAACGTGAAACTGTCCCTCGATGAGATTACTTCTCTTGAGGAGCTGTACATTCCTCACGCCGTTGCCGGCTTCGTCTAGGCCGAATAGCGCATCCGAGGTCGCCGGTGTGTCCCGCAGAAATTCTTGAAATCCGCCGGGCTCCGCCGAAGTCAGAAATCCGAAAACGCTGCGCTCGTTCTGCCCGAATCGGCGCCGCGACATCGGGCCAAGCACCGCCGCGGTGGCCGGATGCAGCGGCCAGCACCGGTCAAGGCGATTGCCAAGGTCGATCGGGCTACCCGGGCGGCGGGATCGGATTGACTGAGCGATAGCCTCAGCCGGCTCGGTGATCGCACTCTGAGTTCGCTCTGAAACGATGGCACGACCCAAGAGGTCGACGACCTCATCGATGCCGGCGATCAATGGCACGTCCGTGAAGCGTCCCTGGATTTTCGCCCACTCATCGCGTGCCTCGCGACCCAAGCGGCTGGCGTACTGTTCAAAGGCTTGGTGGAGGATGCCGACGACGACAAGCCGGCCCTGCGAACGGGACGCCGCTTCGGCCAACTCTTGAAAAAAATAGATGTCACCGCCATCGGCTGCGGCACCTTCGAGGAACTTACCCAGTTCATCGATGATAAGGAGAACGCCGTCACGCGGTCGTGCCGCAGCCTCATGCGCAAGCCGCTCGATCAGCTCGCGGCCCGTTTTTGCCTCTCGGCGCGGCCGACCGCGCACCGCCCCGTCACGACGTCGCGCTTGCTCCAGCGCCCCCGCAATATCAGCGACAGGATCGCCACGTCTGCGCTCAGCCGCGGTCTCAACCTCTGCGCGGGTGCTGAAGCGCCCGAAGCCGATTCGCACGGTGCTTCCGGCATCAGCTTGGCTCAGCCCAAGCGCTAACAGGACATGGGAGGGCTGCAGCACACCGGCGCTGCAGGCGGCGTTGGTCGATATCGCGACGTGGGGCTGCACGGCGCCGACCAAGCGATCGGCGTCGATACCGGGGAAGGTCAGGCTAAGATTTCCGGCAAGATGAGGGCTGCGTTCGCAGTTCACTCGTACATCGGGCACGGCGGTACGAATGATTTCGAGAAAACATTGCCGAAGCACCGCGGCTGCGCTCGCGTCTACTCCGAACTCGCGTCGGGCGATGGCGCTTGCCGTACCAAGCGCGACGCAGAGATGCGGCGCAACAGTTCTTGGTCGCAGCCCTCGCTCCTGGCCGCCACCCCAGAAAAGCGGTTCAGGCTCGATCGGGCTCTCTTCCGACACATATAATGCGCCCACGCCGATCGGAGCGTAGAGTTTGTGGCCCGACAGGCTCATCAAGTCTATACTGAGCGCCTTCACATCGAGCGCGATTTTGCCCGCTGCTTGTGCGGCATCGGTGTGAAAGACGACTTCCCGCGATCGGCAGATTGCTGCGATTTCCCCAATCGGCTGCAGGACGCCAATCTCGTTGTTGGCGGCCATTATGGAGACAAGCGCGGTTTCGTCCGTGATCGCTGCTGCGACAGCTGCGGGATCAAGGAGCCCATCCGCATTGACCGGCAATACCTCCACGCGAAACCCGTTTCGGGCTAAGAAGGCATCGTCTCCAGAACACATTTGTGTTCCGTTGCGCATGTGAGCAGGTGATTGCCCCGGCGATGCGGCGAGCGAGCGATTCCTTGCAAAGCAAGGTTGTTCGCCTCGGTCGCACCGGACGTAAACACAATCTCGTCTGGTCGAGCCCCTACTAGGGCCTGTTGACATTCGTTTGCACGTTGGGGATTCCCCTCGGGCGCGAAATCGGATTCAAGACTGGAAAACGGAGACCAGCCTTGGACCGAGGGATATTGAACGACGCACAATGGGAGCGGGTTGCGCCGCTGCTTCCCGGCAAACCTGGCGATCCCGGTCGCTCCGGCGCCGACAACCGGCGGTTTCTCGAAGCGGTTCTGTGGATTGCCCGGACGGGCTCGCCGTGGCGCGATCTGCATGCCGGGTTGGGGAACTGGAATCCGGTCTTCCAGCGCTTCCGAAGACCGGCAGTGAAGGGCGTATTCGAAAGGGTTTTCAATATCTTGTCGGATGATCCGGACTTCGAGTACGTGATGATCGACGGCACCATCGTGCGGGTCCGCCAACACGGCACCGGCGCAAGGGGGGGACTCAAAATCAGGCCATCGGCCGATCGCGCGGCGGTTTGACGACCAAGATCCTGGCGCTGCAAGATCCTGGCGCTGCAAGATCCTGGCGCTGCAAGATCCTGGCGCTGCAAGATCCTGGCGCTGGTCGACGCGCTCGGCAATCTGGTCCGCTGCATCCTCATGCCCGGCCAGCGGCACGATAGCCTCGGCGTCGCGCCGATCATCGACGGTCTCCAGTTTGGGGCGCTCCTGGCCGACAAAGCCTTCGACAGCGATTCGCTGCGCGCCGAGTTGAACGATCGCGGCGCGATCGCGGTCATCCCGCCCAAGGCCAATCGCACACAACCCATCGCGTGCGATTTCGAGATCTACCGCTGGCGCCACCTTGTCGAAAACTTCTTCTGCAACATCAAGGCATACCGGCGCATCGCCACACGCTACGACAAGACC
>JBGQGO010000750.1:0-2797 GCA_041497455.1 Blastocatellia bacterium
CCCGCAGTGTGCCCTTCGAACGTCTTCACTTCGCGGCCGGTGTCCGCCTCCCAGAGCTTAAGCGTGCGATCGAGGCTTCCCGAGGCTATGTAGCGGCCATCGGGGCTGAACACAGTCGAGGTGACCGGCCGCCCGTGACCTTCCATCGGTTGAACTTCGGCGCCGGTGATCACTCTCCACAACCTGACAATCGAGTCGGTGCTGCCCGAGGCAAGCCACAAACCGTCAGGGCTAAAGGCTACCGCGCGCACTTCGCCGCAGTCTTGAGCGTCAAGAGTTCGAATCTCGTGGCCGGCGTAAACGTCCCACAGTTTGATGGTGCGATCGCGGCTGCCTGAAACAAGCCACTGACTGTCCGGGCTGAACGCGATCGAGTTGACGCTTGCGGTATGACCTCGCAGCGATCGCAGAGGCACACCGCTGTCCACTTCCCAGACCTTGATCCCTTCATAGAGAAATCCGGACGCGACGAGCCGGCCGTCCGGACTGATGGCGACGGATCTCACATAGTCGCGCGTGCCGATGTCGTACTGCTTGTAGAACTGATCGTAGATCCCTCGCAAGTCCTGTTGCACTTGCGAGAGCGTTTGCATGAGCTGAACGCCGGACCGGTAAGTGTTCGCAGCCGCCAACCGGTGTTCGACGTCCTGAAACATGCCCGACAGCGTCTGCCGTTTTTCAGGCGTCGCGATGACGTACCGCCTGAGCATGCTCGCGTCGCGGCTGACCTCGGCGAGCTTCGCTTGCACAGGCTGCATCAACCGATCGAGCAAGGCTTGCACTTCGGGGCGCACGGCGTCGAATGCCTCATCTGCTTTCGCGCGTTCGTAGTATCGAGGGTCGCCCTTGATCGCAATCTCCAGGCTCGCGACCGCTGCGCCGGCTTCGTTCAGCATCGCCGCCAGACACGCTTTCTGATAGTGAGCTTCGAACAATTCGGGATTGAGCGCGATGGCTTCACTGAGATGGTCGAGCCCCTCTTTGAATTGTTGCTGTATCGCGCAGACAACGCCTGCGAAGTAGTGAGCCTCGGCCGATTGCCGCGCATCGCTCGGGCGCGAGTACTTGGCGGCCTTTCGAAAGTATTCAAGCGAATCTGTGAGATTGACCAGATGATAAAGGCAAACGTTGGCAATCGACCGAAGCACCCCGAAGTCGGGATAGTTACGTTTCTCAGCCTCGAGGAAGTCGGCCAGCGCTTCTTCGTACCAACCGTTTAGATAAGCTTTCTCGGCGCGGCTTCGATAGGCTCGAGCTTCTCGTTCGAACTCCGCGAGGCGAATCTCGTGCAAGAGGTTGCTGAGCGTTTCCTCGTGCATCTCGAGCTTCCAGATCACGTCGCCCAGCAAAACATTGAAGTCCGCGTTGAGCCGATCAAGCCCCCCGGCGAGCGTCTCGTATCCGAACTCGATGCTGTAGAGGGAATCGTCCGCGCCATCGCTCACGCTCGCGCCGAGTGCGCCCAATCCCAACTCCAAAGCGATCTCATAATCGCTCTGGCGCAACGCGACCTGCATGGCGCCGCGAACCGCAAGCGAATCTTCAAGGCGTGCAGCCTGCTGTTCGATGGCTTTTCCAAACGCGCCCAGACAGTCGCGATCGCTGATGTAGTCTGTCCAGGATTGATGGCCTAGATAAACGGCCGCGAGTCCCATTACGGAAGGTCCCTTCGAAGAGTGCTAAGGTTGGCACACTGGCGATAGGATAGAGGAGAAGGGCTCGCGCGTCCAGCATTGATTCGAATCGCGCGCGACTTGACAGTTGCGAGGCCGAAGTAATAGAAAACCGTTTGCCAGACCCCGCTTTGGATCTCGCGGCCTCGAACTCTTACATTCAGAAAAGGAGAAACCATGGCGCGTCGTTGGAAGAGAGTTGTGGGAACAACAGTGCTGATCATCGTCGCCCTACTCTTGGTTGGAATCACTTTCACGGTTGGATGGCGGCCCTTCATCGGCCCCAAGACACGAGCGCTGACTAACAGGACGTTTGCAGCCACGCCTGCGCGGCTCGAGCGGGGCCGCTACATGGTCAACGCAGTGTACGGCTGCGTGGCCTGTCATTCTGAGCGAGACCCAAACGCACCGGGGATGCCTGCATTAGCCGACAAATTAGGCGCCGGCACAGTGTTCAGCGAAGGCTCGGAACTCCCGGGCAAGCTCGTCGCTCCCAACCTGACGCCGGATAAGGAGACTGGCGCAGGCAATTGGACAGACGACATGCTGGCGCGCGCCATTCGAGAAGGCATCGGCCACGACGGACGCACGCTGTTCCCGTTGATGCCTTATATGAACTATCGCGAGATGCCCGACGAGGACCTGGCGTCTGTGATCGTCTACCTGCGTACGCTTGCGCCGGTCAGGAATCCGCTGCCGCAAACTGAAATCATTTTTCCGGTGAAGTATCTTATCCGCAGCGCGCCCGAGCCCGTTACCGCGGCAGTGCCTCAACCGGATCTGTCGGACCCTGTGAAGCGCGGCGCCTTTCTGGTTCGGATGGCCAGTTGCGCTGACTGCCACACGGCTCAAGAAAAGGGGCAGGTGAAGCCCGGGCTCGAATTCGCCGGCGGTCTGTTGTTCACAACGCCCGAGGCGACAGTGATGGCGGCCAACATTACGCCGCACCCTTCCGGCATTTCTTATTACGACGAGGACCTGTTCGTCCAAACAATCCGCACGGGCAAGGTGAAAGCTCGTTCGCTGAGCCCGATCATGCCGTGGTACTTCTACCGGAACATGACCGATGAAGACGTGAAGGCGATGTTCGCATATCTCCGAACGCTCAAGCCGGTGAAGCACAC
>JBGQGO010000751.1:0-2797 GCA_041497455.1 Blastocatellia bacterium
CGGGCTTCGCGAAGACGGGGCCCCTATTCCCCAGCCTTCCAGCCGCGTCGATTACGTCGACGTTGCGGTATAACCACCCGATCCACGCCGACACGATCAAGCGCGTCGCTGTCTTGTCGCGCGGGTGATCGGGGCACGTTAGGCGTCATATATGGACATCGTGTACCTCGATCAGAACAAGTGGATCGAGCTCGCCCGAGTGCAAGCCGGCGCGGTGACTTCGGGGCCTACCGCCGACCTATACACACAACTCCTTGCTGCGGTTGAGTGCGGGCAGGTGCTTTTCCCCTTATCCGTTTCTCATGTGCTCGAAACCTCCAAGCGGAACGATCCCATCAGCCGCGGCCACTTGGCGGACACACAGGCCAATCTAAGTCGCGGATACGCGTATCGCAGTCGAGCGGGCCGACTAGAGATTGAAGTGCGCGCTACTCTGCATAGCCTCTTCGGTACCGACCCGCCCAAACTACCCCAACACTGGGCAATCGCTCATGGTTTCTTGCAGGCCTTTGAGCCGATGGACGAACTCATTGCACCCCCCGCAGAGGTGCAGAGGATGGTGCGCATAAATGCTTTCATTGATCCGGCTGATCAGTACCTCGACTACATGAAGAACCAAGACGACGCGCGCCGCCGAGCCGCCCACTCCAAGCTAGCCGCAGGTACCGCTGATCTCGTCGCGCGAATCGAAGCGCGGCGCGCGCGACTGATAGGGGAGTCCGTTGATCTGCGTCGCCGCGCCTACGCGGTTCAGCTCTTTATGGATCACCAGGACACCTTCATCCGAATACTCAATAGTCTTGGCCATTCGTTCGAACAGCTCAAGGCGCTCGGGGAGCGTGCAGTCCGTGCGCTTGTCGAAGATGTGCCAACACTCAACGTTGAAGCCGAGATGGCGGCGCGGCTTGAGTCGAAGACGGGCAGCATTGAGCCGAACGACGTGTTCGATATGCAATCCTTCTACACAGCGATTCCATACTCTTCTCGGGTGGTGGCTGAAAAGGGGTCGATCTCACGCGCCCGGCAGGCAAAGCTCGATGCGAGGTATCAAGTCGCACTGTCACAGTCTCTGAGCGACCTTTTGGGCGCATATTCCCAGCGATGACGCCTAACCCTTTGTTGCTGCGGACGGGCCGCCAGCGTCGTGCCAGAGCAGCGGTCCACTTGGCCCGCCGCAGAACAACACGTTAGACCGATCGAACACGGCACTCCGATGGCAGGCCCGCGAACTCAACGAAAGTGGCGTGAGGCACGCTACTTCCTAGCGGCGCTCAACGCGCACAGCGCCAAGGCTACGCAGACTGATGCCGAAGAGTTTGGCTTTATCGCGAGTGCCTTCTTGACCGCCGCACGCAGCGTAACGGACGTGGCCTGCAAAGAGCATCCTCGCACCTTCACGCGCACCTACGAAACGTGGAAGTCCTCTCTCGATCCAGAGATGCTCGCTACGCACACGTTCATCGACAAGCGGCGCAGCCGTGCCGTGCACCATGGCGAAGCAAGCGCTCAACACGCGTTCGAGTCTCGGCCAGCAGTGCACGTCTACTCGCCTGCCATAGCACCGTGGGTCTTTGATGATGGCGCGACAGTTGATGTATCTGTGTATTCCATTCAGATCGATGGCGAGTCTCGTCCAATGCTCCCTCTTCTCTCGCGCTACCTCGACGAACTGGGGAAGTTTGTCGATGTCCTCGATGGCTAAGGGTATGGCCCGTCACCGCGATCGGTCTAACCCGTCGTTCCACCCGACGTGCTACGGCCGGCTTCGCCAGCCTCCGCACGCGGGTGAACTCAAACGTTAGGCATCACAATAACCTCGCGTCTCGTTCAGCTATGACTACTGAGATATACGGCATTGCGACGCGAGACGAGCAAGGCCTCCACCTCATCGCGCGAGTCGCCCGAAGGTCATCTGGCATCTACTACCTGATTCCTCGTGCCAACGAGGACTTCGACATTGAAGCCGACGCCAACTGGGATCCCCACGCCAGCTATCACACAGATGGTTGGCACCACTTCAAGTCGTTCAACCAGGTCGTCGCCGCTCGCACGAAGAGACAACCACTGGACAACTTCCGCGGCGCCGAACCGCTTTTCGATCAGTCGTTCATGCCGGGCGATTTGACCCATATGCCCAGATTCACCGGAAAGATGGCCTTTGCGCAGGTACTCGAGATCCCAGTTGATCTGCTCAACGAGACTGACTCGTATGCAATCTCGGCTAACCTGCTCTCGCCCGGTGCCAGTCGCATTCCAGGCCCCTGGTTAACACCGGTACTCGAGTTTTCGGTGCGGGATGCAGTGCCTTGGGTGCACATCACTCTCTGGCGAGGACTTGTCGGAGTCGCGCCGTGATGCCTAACCCTTCGCTCCAGCCGACGTGCTTCGGCCTGCGGCCTCCGCGCGCGGCTGAGCTCAAACGTTGAATCTGTAGAAAAAGTCCAGAACTCCTTGATATGCCGTCGTACTAAGGTGTGAGGAGGGGCGCTTCGCCGCTCAGCACTTGGGAGGCGGCGTTGGCGGGGTTCAGCCACGCTCCGTCAATTCAGCGCCTTACTTTCCGTGTGCTTCCGTGTGGTTCCGTGGCTGACTGGATCTTGCACTAGGCCGGTCTGCGTTTCAGCAGGAAGGCCTGTATGCCTTCCTGCACCACTTCCCCGCGCTGGTTGAGCACCTGCAGCTGGCGCTTCATCACGCCGCGATCAGCGTTCGAGGTCTCGCGCTTCTCGAGCACCTTGATCCGCGCGCGGATGGTGTCGCCCGGCTTGACCGGCTTGGTGAACTTCAGGTTCTCGAA
>JBGQGO010000752.1:0-2794 GCA_041497455.1 Blastocatellia bacterium
AGTTGACCTTTCGGGCCTAAGGCAGAAGATCGAAGCCATGCCGCGAGTGCGAGGGGCTACGGTTGCCCGGGTGCTGCCGGATGGGATCTTCGTGCGGGTGGTCGAGCGGCAACCGGCCGTTCTGGTCCGGCGCGAAGCGGACGCGCTGGTATGGCTCGACGAAGATGCGGTTGAGGTGGGCGAATTCTCAGATGTGAAATTGCCCGGTTCAAGTTCAAAGCCCGGAGCCGCCAGTGAGGTTCCGCCGATAGCGAAGGGCTTCGCCGAAGGCAATCGCTCGCAGGCGGCAATCGCCGAAGACCGCGAGCGAATCGTGATCTACAAACGGATCGAGCGAGAGTTCAGTGAGGGGCCGAACCCGCTATGGAACCTCATCGATCAAATCGATCTGACTTTCACAAAGTCCGTGAACATGCGACTGGCGCACCCGCCGGTGCTGATTCACATCGGCAGCACTGACTTCCGCAAGCGTTTCGAAAGGGCGCTTCAGGTGCTGCAGGCTGTAAGGCAGACGGATTCTGAATCGCTAAGCCGCTTCCGTGTTCAGGACATCGACCGGCTGATTCAGAATGCCGATAACATAAGCTTTATCGATGCGGCTTCGGGCGATCGCATCGTGGTCAACATCGCCACCCCCGGCGCAAAGGCTGTTCGGCAGGAGAAGAATAAGTAAATAGGACATATCCGCCCTATGCGTCCTATTACGCCGGAGGATTAGAAATGGCAAAAGGGAACAAACAAATTGCTGCGCTCGACATCGGCACGACCGAAGTCAGGGCGATCGTTGGTGAGATAACCGACAACGACAGGCTCGAGATAATCGGCATCGGGCGGGCGCCTTCGCGCGGCGTTCGCAAAGCGGTGGTGGTCAACATAGAGGCTACCGTTGATGCTATCAAGCGCGCGGTCGAGGAGGCCGAAATGATGTCGGGCCTTCCGATCGATTCTGTCAACGTAGGGCTGGGCGGCGTCCAGGTGCGCGGGATCAACTCGCGCGGAGTCATCGCCATCAGCCGGCGCAACCGCGACATCACCGAAGAGGACGTCTATCGCGTGATCGAGCAGGCGCGCGCTGTGAGCGTGCCGACCGATCGCGAGATCATCGACGTGCTGCCGCAAGAGTTCACCGTCGATGGACAGGACGGCATCGGGAACCCAATCGGGTTTCTCGGGATGAGACTCGAGGCCTGCGTTCACGTGGTCACTTCACCGATCACCGCCCGTCAGAACGTCATCACGTCGGTCAATCGCGCCGGAATAATGGTCAACGATACGGTCGTCAATCACGTGGCCGGAGGAGAAGCGACGCTTTCGCCTGACGAGAAAGAGTACGGCGCTGCGGTGATCGACATTGGTGCCGACATTACGAACCTGACGATTTTCTTTCGCGACGCGATTCGTCACACGGCTGTGTTTCCAATGGGAGGAAATCACTTCACCAACGATATTGCGGTCGGACTGCGCACGCCCGTCCCCGAGGCCGAGCGGATCAAGCAGAGCGAAGGTTGCGCGCTGGCCGGGTTGATGGCCGACGGCGAGCGTTCGCGAATGGTCGAGGTGCCTTCGGTTGGAGGCCGTCAACCACGGATGCTCAGCCGCCAGATCCTGTGTGAGATTCTTCAGCCGCGCGCCGAGGAGATTTTCAGTCACGCGGCGGAAGAGATCCAGCGGGCCGGCTTTGACAAGCAGATCCTTTCGAGCGTGGTGTTGATCGGCGGCGGGTCGCTGATGGACGGCGTGGTCGAGATGGCGGAGCAAGTGTTGGACCTCCCTGCGCGTCACGGCCTGCCTGATTTTGTCGGAGGTCTGACGGGCGAGATTGACAGCCCGGCTTTCGCGACGGTTGTCGGGACGATGTTGTATGGGTTCCACAAGCAGATGAACCAGAAAAAGATCCATTCGCTGAAGGACGGCGCCCCCAAGCAGCCGAGCATCTGGAAGCGGTGGTTCCGTTAGTTTTGTTTTGAAAATGTTTCAGATTGGAAAAAAAAGGTTGTAGGGGCTAGGCGACTGTGCTACCATTTGGCGCGTCTTCAAAAACTTGGGCTACCACATATGGTAGCAACCGGTTGCCGGCCTCAAAGGCACTGTTAGGAGAACCCCTAGAGCACGGCCGCTTGGCTCCAGCGCCCAGGAGGGCGAGAGTTTCGCTACTGCGAACTTTTGGATCATCCGGCAGTGTGTAAGAACCTATTGAAATGCGAACGTAGATTCTTGTGCGAGCGTCACCTGCGCATCAGTGCGTCGCTTGCCCGGTCGCTCATCTGTAGCTTGATTGCTAGCAGGAGGCACGAACAATGGCGGTGGATCAACGTGGGGAGATCCGAAGCGGGTCTATAGTTTTTGACGAGTCCGAACAGCCCATCACCGGGGCCTGCATAAAAGTAGTCGGCATCGGCGGCGGAGGCGGCAACGCGATCAACAGAATGATCGAGGCCGGCATCCCGGGAGTTCAGTTTCTTGTCGCCAATACCGACCTTCAGTCTCTCAAAGCCTCTCAGGCTTCCGTCAAACTCCAGATCGGCGAAAAACTGACGCGGGGGCTGGGAGTGGGCGGCGATCCGGAGAAGGGCCGGCAGTCGGCACTCGAAGACACCGAGAAGATAATCGAAGCACTCGAAGGCGCGGACATGGTCTTCATAACGGCGGGCCTTGGGGGTGGAACCGGCACCGGTGCCGGGCCGATCATTGCCAGCCTGGCCACTGAGCTTGGCGCGCTGACCGTCGCAGTCGTGACCAAACCTTTCAGATTCGAGGGCCGCCGCCGGCAGCGGCAAGCCGAGCAAGGCCTGAA
>JBGQGO010000753.1:0-2790 GCA_041497455.1 Blastocatellia bacterium
CGTTCAGCGAAAGTCGTAAACGCCGATCCCCCCACGAGCTTGCCTCGTCCATCGGGGACCTTCAACGTCAACCCGCGATGCCGGTCCAGCGCCCACCACTCGCGCCTGTTGTCCGGTTGGCGATGAAGGTCCGGAATGATAACCACCGGGAACTCGAGCCCTTTCGATTGATGAATCGACATCAGTCGAACGGCATCAGCCGAGTCGTCGATTTGGCCTTCACTCTCGCGGCCTCCCGCTTCTTCAAAGTCGCGAACGAAGCGCACGAAGTCGCGGATCAAGTAAGCGCCCGACCGCTCGAATCGCTCCGCAAGCGTGAACAGCTTTTCGAGATTGGCAAGCCGCTGCGCGCCGTCGAAGTTTGCTGCCGTGACTGTGCGATACTCCGAAGCCTCAACCGCAAATCTCAGCAGCTCGGATAATCCCGATCGCTTCGCTCGCCGAATCAGCTCCTCCAGCAACTCGCGCGCATGTTCGAGCGCTTGCCGTTCCGTTGCTTCGATGAAGTCGATTAGCTCGTGATGTCGAACGGCGTGAAGTAATGGCCGAACGCCACCGTGCTTCTGCAGGCGGGCCTGCTCTTTGATGCCTGCTCGTAAAGGCGCGCATCGAAGCGCGAGCAACGTGTCGTCGGATAGGCCGCAGATCGGAGAGCGCAGCACTGCCGCGAGCGCGACTTCGTCGGTTTTGTTGTCGAGGAACCTCAGAAGCTGGATGAAATCGCCGATCTCCTCGCGCGCGTAGAAGCCTTTTCCCTCCACGGTCACATATGGAATCCCCGCGCGTCGAAACGCCGACTCGTAGATGTGAACTTCGGTCATCGCTCGAAACAGCAGCGCTATGTCACGGTACGCGAGTTGGCGCGTACCGCCGCGCTCGCCTGCGCTGATTGATTCGCTTCTCACCATCGAGATGACGCGTGCAGCCAACTGCTCGGCGTCGCGCGCGCGAGGCGGTTCCTCGGACCATCCATCTTCGGCGTTGTCATCCGGCCTCAAGTCGATCAACAACTCGACCAGCGGCGGCGGGTCTTCGTCTTCGCGGGCCGCAACGCTGGCTTCGTGCTCGACGTAGCCAAGCTCATTCAACTCATCCGAGGCGAGCGCCGGGTCACGCTCGAATACGCGCTCGAACAAAGAGTTGAAGAAGCGAATCAGCGGAAGCTGGCTGCGGAAGTTTCGGTTGAGCGGTATCGGCAGGCCGTTCCGAGCTTCGATACGCGTGGTCATCTCGCGGAACACGTCCACGTCGGCGCCCCTGAACCCGTAGATCGACTGCTTGCGATCGCCGACGATGAAAAGGTTTGCGCGTGGTACCGTAGACTTTAGTCTGCGATTGTTGATCTCGCTCTCGCGCAGACTAAAGTCTACGCTACCGCCCAGCGCGAGCTTCGCCATCAAATCGCGCTGCAGCCCGTTCGTGTCCTGAAACTCGTCCACGAGGAAGAAGCGGTATCGCCCCGCCGTTCTACGCAAGACCTCGGGACGTTCTTCGAGCAGACGCAGCGCCCGCACCTGCAAGTCATCGAAATCGAGCGCCGACCTGCGCCGCTTTTCCTCATCGAGCCGTCGTTCGATGCTCTCGACTACTTTGACAAGTTCCTGCGTATATCTTCTTGCGTATAGGTCAAAGAATATCTGTGGAACGCGGCCGCGAAGGTTCTTCTCCCAGATCAACTCATCAAGCGCTTGCACGAGTTCACGGATCTTGCCCTGTGCGCTTGGCCGCGTTGCTTCCCGGAATTCCTGAATGGCCTCGCTGACTTCGGCTGGCGACTTCGATTCAGGCGCGGCCGCGAGTACCTCGAGTAGCTGCGGCCATCGATCCGCGGCCTCGCGCTGCTTCGCTTCGGCGGCCGCCGAGAGCCCTCGAACCTGGATGAACTCGCGCATCTTCACGCTTAGTTCTTCGATCGCCGCGTTGTAATCGTGAATCGTCTTGTGATGTTTCTCCGTTTCTTCTGCAAGTTGTCCAAGCGTCAACCCCTGGTTGCGCATCGAGCGATAGATGTCTATCAGGCCCCGGGCGAGCCGTGCGCGTCCGACAGCCGCCGCCAGTTCCGTGATCGCCTGATGATTTGCGCTGATGAACTCGGTGAGCGATTCTTCGGCGACTGCTTCTTCGAGCATCGACGACCGGTGAGCGTCCAGCAGCGCGAACTGCGGATCAATATCCGCCTCGACCGGGAACTCGCGCAGCAGTCGCGCGCAGAAGCCGTGAATCGTTGTGATGATCGCGCCATCGAGCGTTCGCTTGTGGCGCATCCACTTTGCCCGCTCGATTGGAGCCGCTGACCAAAGTAACTTATCCAGCTCTCTTCTGAGGCGCTCGCGCATCTCGTTAGCCGCGCGATTGGTGAAGGTGATTGCGACGATTTGATCTACGCTGATGTCCTGCGCGCGAAGGATGTGCAGGTAGCGCTCGACGAGCACGGTCGTCTTGCCGGCGCCGGGACCGGCAGTCACCGAGATGTGACGGTCGAGCGTGTGCGCCGCCAGTTGCTGCTCGGGCTTTAGCTCGCGAGATTTGTTTTCGACTATAACGCCCATGGTTTCTGGCTAATGTAGGAGCGACGGCACCGACTTCAGTCGCGTGGTGCTTGAACTTCGACCTAGGCGCTTGCGCGTTAAGAAACGGTCCGACACCACCGACTTCAGTCGCGTGGTGCTTCAACTTCGACCTAGGCGCTTGCGCGTTAAGAAACGGTCCGACACCACCGACTTCAGTCGCGTGGTGGTTCAACTTCGACCTACGCGCTGGCGCTCGACTAAGAAACGGTCCGACACCACC
>JBGQGO010000754.1:0-2776 GCA_041497455.1 Blastocatellia bacterium
ATGACACACTATGCAGGACTGCTGGCCGCGTTCCTCCAGATCTGATACCAGCGCATATGTCAGTCCTCGATCCGACCACGTGATGACCTTCAATCCCTGAATCGAGTCGTAATGGAACGTCAGCCCTTTGGAGACTATCTCTTCGCCCCCTGAGGGTTGAGCGGCCGCCTCGGACGTCACGACTAGGCTGATCGGTTGGCTGTGCATCTTATACGCAACATAAGCTGCATAATCATTCTTATACCCAACCAACCGCGCGCCTTCGAGGCTGTAGAGCTTCTCCTGGCCCGACGATTCCTGATAGTTCGGTAGCTTCACGCTGAAGGGGACTTTGCCTGCGAACCACGCGGAGATTCGCTCGGGCACATCGGATACGATCTCAAGCGGAAGCTGACTTCGCAGATGCCGCTGATGAGTTTCCACCGCCATCAATGCAAATTCGGACGGAGGATTGGGTCGCTGTTTCCTGTACTCACTGACACCCCAGATACCAATCAGCAAAGCCACTGCGGCCACTGCCGCCGCAGCCACCACACGGCGAGGGTACATTAGCGCAGAGGCGGCAGAACCCGGTGGCCACAGGGACCACTGTACGCGGTGACGCAATCCCGGTGGGGCTTCGTGTGGCGCAGGCGTATCCGCCAGCATTTGCTCGACCCGCGCGCGAAGCTCCGGCGCCGCGATATGAAGAGGCTGAGAGCCACGGACGGCATCGAGAAAACGCCGCTCACTGGCGAACAGCCGTCGACAAGCTTCGCAGCCGCGCAAATGGGTTTCGAGCGCGGCTCGCTCGCTGCTCTGGAGTTCGTCGTCCAGATAGAAAGTCATCTGGGCGCGGATTTCATCACACTGATTCATACTTCAATTCACTCGAGCTGTTTTAGTCGCGGACGTTGTGTGCCACTCGGCGAGCAATCGCCGAAGTTTTTCTCGCGCCCGCCCAAGCCTGGACATCACAGTGCCGGCCGGACATCCTAGTATGCTCGCAATCTGCTGGTAGCTGAATCCTTCGATGTCACGAAGCACGACGATCTCGCGGTGCGGGCGCGGCAGGCTCTCAATCGCCGCTCTGACCTGCTCGCGCTCCAGCTTCCTGATATAGACTACGTGCGGGTCGTTGGCAACATGATCGAGCCATTTGGCGCGGGCGTCTTCCTCTGCATCAAGCTCTACGAATCGCGGCCCGCCTCGCGTATGTCTAAGCTGGTTGAGCCAGGCGTTTCGCATAATGGCGAAGAGCCAGCTCTTGAGATTGCTGTCGGGCATCAGTCGGCCGAAAGCACGAACGGCCCGCAGATATGTTTCCTGCACAAGGTCTTCAGCCTCCGTCTGGTCGCGCGTCAAAGTCATCGCAAACCCGTAGAGCGCATCGAGGTGCTCCAGCGCAGCATTGCTGAACGTCGAGTTGCGATTGCCGGTGTCGCTCATTCCAGACCCTGGTCAGACTTCTTTACTTCCTAAGAATAACACGCAACGAAGGCGATGTATTCCTCGATTGTCCGACAAACTTCAGTTTGTCGTCGTAGCCCGACTCATGCCGACAAACTGAAGTTTGTCGGACACGGCTGCGGAATAAGATTGCGCGCCGGGTGTTATTACTGATGCGCGGCGTTGCATCGACCGCCGGCGGCGCGACGTTTAAATTCGCATTGGCCTCGTGGCCGCCGGCGGCGCGCTGCGTGACGGCCGTCATAGCAATTGAGATCGACAGACTCATAGAATCGAAGATAGGTAGAAGTGCGCCTGGACTCCTGCCATTATTCATAGAGATCGGCGAGCTTGAAGGGCTGAACCCTGACGGCAATCGATGTGGACGGACACTGACAAAAGAAGCCAACCCGACTCGCTCGATGATTCAGATCCGAACCAGGCAAAGGAGAACTATGACCACATCAAAACGAACCAAGATGCTTGTGATGCTTGTCTTCATCGTGATGGGCGTCGTCACGATGTTTGTCAGCCCGCAAGCGCGCGCTCAACAGCAACAGACTTCCTTTGGAGGGGTAGTCGAGGAACCCTTCGCCGTGGTGCTGAAACGCGACAAAGAGGCGAAGCCGCACGTGATGGCCGAGCATCAAAAGCTGCTCGAAGCGCGTTACGATCTGAGCCGCCGGGTCGATCCAAACGAGAAGATGACTCGCGGGAAGCCGATTCCGGTTGGCCCCACGGCGCGGCTCAAGGGCGTGACCTGGGAGCAGCTCGGGAAAATGTCGCCCGACGAGATCAAAGAGAAGGGCGTGTTCCCCTACCTCCCTCTCCCGCACATCGCCCACCCGGTTGGAGGCATGGTCTTTCCGCAGGCTGAGGTGAAGGCATTTCCAAGGCTCGAACGATTCGATATGGATTTTGATTTGCCGGAGCACTTCTTACCCGAATTTCCACCGGCGATCTTTCTGATCACTCGGCCCGACCTAGGCGATGTATCCAAAGGCCAAACGGTGACGATCGACAACTTCTACGAGCTTTTCAATGGGATCCTCAATCCGAAACAGCTCGATGGGTTGCGCCTGCTTGTCACCCAGTTTCCGCAGCAGCAGTTCAACGCCACGGCGGATCGTAAGACCGAGAAGCCCGATGGCATGCGTGGGGTGACCTGCTTCGATTGCCATGTCAACGGACACACGTCAGGGGCGACGCACCTTGCCGGCGACGTGCGGCCGCAAGAGAATCGCCGCCGGATCGAGACGCCTTCGCTGCGCGGCGTCAACATCCAGCGTTTGTTCGGATCGCAACGCGCCCTAAAAAGCGTCGAAGACTTCACGGAGTTCGAACAGCG
>JBGQGO010000755.1:0-2764 GCA_041497455.1 Blastocatellia bacterium
CCAACGCGTATTGGACCCGACCGAACGGCGCAGAGACTTGCACCCCTTGAACAACGTCTCGCACCTCAAGCAATGTTTCACGCGCGATCGCCAGTCCCTCCTCGCGCGCGGCGTCCTTATCGGTGATTCGTTCCATGCGCTTCAACACCGACTTGGGCACTACAACGCCGGGCACTTCATTAGCGAGAAACTCCGCGTTGCGATAAGACACTAGCGGCCAGATACCCGCGATCACCGGAATGCGGCAATGCTCGATGCGCTTCAAAAAGTGTTTGAGCTGCGTTACGTCAAACGTAGGCTGAGTGATCGCGAACTCGGCGCCCGCTTCCACCTTCCACTCAAAGCGCCGCAACTCGTAATCCAGATCAACCGCACACGGGTTCACGCCCACGCCGATGAAAAACGCCGTCGGCCCGCCTATCGGATTGCCGCCAATGTCCAATCCGTGATTCAGGCTGTTGACCATATTCACCAATCCAATCGAGTCGATGTCGAAGACGGCGGTCGCTTCCGGATAAGGTCCCATCTTCGGCGGATCGCCGGTGATGATCAAAAGGTTCTTTAGTCCCAGGCCCGCCGCGCCCAACAAGTCGCTGGTCATTCCAAGCAGATTCCTGTCGCGGCAGCAGTAGTGAACGACCGTCTCGATTCCAACCCGCTGCTCGATCAGCGTCGAGACCGCGAGCACGCCCATTCGCGACTGCGCGCGCGGGCCGTCGGGAACATTGACCGCATCGACGCCCGCATCGTTCAACAAGCGCACGCCTTCCAGCATCTTCGTCGGATCGCATCCTTTTGGCGGAACGATCTCGACTGACGTGACGAACTCGCCCTCGCAGATTTTTTTGGCGAGACGTGAGCGCTCGGCCTTCGGAACGACTTTGACGTCGGGCGGCTTGTCTTCAGGTACGAACACGCGCACTGTCGATCGGCCAGGCGAGAGCGCAGCCACCGCGTTTGCAATTTGCTTGATGTGTTCGGGCGTCGTGCCGCAGCATCCGCCGACGAACTTTGCGCCCGCCTGGATCAGCCGCTTGGCGTACTTGGCCATGTATTCCGGCGAAGCCATGTAAAACATCCGCCCGTCCACCTGCCGAGGCAGCCCGCCGTTCGGTTGCGCCGAGAGCTTTCGCCTGGTTACGTCGCGCATCTTCTCGATGGCTTCGAGCATCGTGTGCGGCCCTACTGAACAGTTGAGACCGATAACATCGGCGCCCCACTCGTCGAGTTGCTTGGTGAACGTCTCGGGCGCAGTGCCGTAGCTGGTGTTACCGTCGGTCTGAATGGTCATCTGCGCAACGACCGGCAGATCGCTCAGGGAGCGAATGGCGAGCAGCGCTTGATGAATCTCGGTTGCGTCGGAGAAGGTTTCGAGCACGAACAAATCGACGCCGCCTTCCAGCAGCGCTTCGGCTTGCCGGCGAAAGATGTCCTGCGCTTCTTCGTCGGACGTCTTGCCGTAAGGCTCGATGCGAATGCCGAGCGTCCCGATCGCGCCGGCGACGAAGGCCCGCTCGCCGGCGGCTTCGCGTGCTATGCGCGCGCCTGAGTGGTTGATCTCGTAGGCCTTGTCCTCGAGGCCGTAGCCGCCAAGCTTGATGCGGTTCGCGCCGTAGGTGTTTGTTTCGATGATGTCGGCGCCGGCCTTGACGTATTCGCGGTGAACGGCGAGCACCAGGTCGTGGCTCGCGAGGTTCAGCTCATCGTAGCAGCGGTTGATGTACACTCCGCGTTGATAGAGCATCGTGCCCATCGCGCCGTCGAAGACATACACGCGATCATCGGTGACAGCGTTGCGAAAATCTTTCATAGCAAACCCGGTAGCGCACGCTGCCAGCTTGCGATCGCTCGCCGCCAGACTCTTACTTGCCACCGAGAGCGACCCTCGGCTTGCGCGCGGATCGCAAGCTGGAAGCGTGCGCTACGTTATCCCCAAAAAAGCAAAGACCCCGCGCTAAACTGCGCGGGGTCGAATCCGGACTGTTTAGCAGTTTTTTACGTGGAGCAATTTGCTTAAATCGCCACGGTGAATTTTCAACGGTGCAAGCATACACCTCGCACACGCGTACGTCAATTAACAAGGGTGGCCCACACGCACTCACGTTCAGAAGCAACGATAGTTGATATGACAGCGGGCCGCTTTTTAGGCCTTGAACCAAACCCGCCAGCAAGTCTCTTCTGACTTGCTGGCGGGTTTTGGGTCTAAGGCTCTTGTTTGTTTGCTTACTGCTTTACGAAGAACACGTCCCACGCCCACCGGCCGACACTTGCGCCGTGCACGTCATAGACCTTGGCGCGGTAGCGGAAGCCGTTACCATACTGGTCGGTTCGCTTCGATTCTTTGTAGTTAAGTCCGAACGCGTGAACCCCCAGTTGCGGCAAGGTGTGAAGCTCGCTTGGCTCGGAGACGCCATTGTGATTTGTGTCCTGCCACAGGCGCAGAGAGGAAAAGATCGCATCGTGACTGTCAATACGTCCGTCGTCATTCCCGCCGCGCGCTGGTTTATCGTACTCTGCCAGCGCAAGGAACCCATTCGGAGTGGGCGAAGCAGGCTGAGGCGTGTAATTCCCGAATAATTCCGTCCCGTTATCTATCCTTCCATTGCCATTCCGATCAACGGCGAGGAACGCATCATCGGAAGCCGCTGAGGTCCAGGAGAGATGTTCGGCAACGCCATCTCTATTGAGATCGAAACTCACCCCACCTGCTGCATCTGTCAAACTAAAGCCATCTCCGGCTACGTCAACTAAGATGGGAGACGGA
>JBGQGO010000756.1:0-2760 GCA_041497455.1 Blastocatellia bacterium
GAGCACGCAATTCGTTCCGGCGGGTACGGGTTTGTTCTTCGGCACGATGCTCTCCTTCTTGGACTTCGATTTCGTAGTTGAAATGCCTGAGCCGTGAGCTTGCAAGGTGGATTTGCTTGCGAGACCGCCGCAGGCTGATCATCGCCCGCGAAAAAGCGAGCGGGCCAATATTACGCGCGTTCAACTTGCCGGGCAAGTTGACAATGCGGCACAGACTACCGCTTCACAAATGTGATCCTGAGCTCTGACTAAGACGGGTGTAGGGAATAGTGGAACTTTAGCTTGAACGACTCCGAAACAAAGAGCTCATGCAAGCGGCGCCAAATCCCACCCAACTCTTGGACTGCGCCCTTATTTGGACTGCGCCGCCCTCTACTGGTTCGCCTATCTGGCGAAAGGGTGGCGGCGCTTTTGCGGGTATTGTGGTCAGCTACGCCCCAGGACCAAAAGCGCCGCCACGCATTCGCCAGATAGTCGAACCAGTAGAGGGCGGCGCAGTCCAAAAACTCTCATTGTCGAAACTGCCGAAAACGCGCGCCGGGGTTTAACGGGTCGGCAACCTCATGATAGTCTAGCCAGTCCTTCGGGCCGGAAGTTGAGCAGCCCCAGATCATTCTGAGAGGAACCATGAAGATCGACGTACACACTCACTATTACCCGGAAGTCTTCTTCCAGATGCTCCGAGAAATCCCTTCCGAATTCTCTTTCGCCAAGGACCCGACAGGGCGAACGATCATTACTCACCGAGGCGCTCGCTTCTTCGGAGTCACTGCGCCCATGAGCGATCCGAATAAACGGCTCGAAGACATGGACCGCGTGGGAATTGACGTCGAAGTGATCTCGCTGTCTACGCCGAACATCTTTTTCGCCGACGAAACTCGCCAGCCGGAGGTGGCGCGAATCCTGAATGACGCTTACGCCGATTTGATCGCAAAGCACCCGAATCGTTTCAAGGGATTCGCTTCGATTCCGATGGATGCACCTGACGCGGCGATGGCTGAGCTTCATCGGGCGATCGACGAGTTGAAGCTCAACGGCGTTGTCCTGCTCAGCAACATCAAGGGCCGAGCGTTGACGTCGCCCGTCTACCGGCCGTTCTTTGAAGAAGCCAATCGCATGAACCTGTGCATCTTTTTACACCCGATGCTTCCGGCGAACCCGGAGCCTTACACCGAATATGTGTTAGGACCGCTGGTCGGCTTTCCCTTCGACACGACTCTCGCGGTCGCGCGGATGTGTTTCGACGGAATGCTGCGCGAGCTGCCGAACATCCGGTGGATCATCGGTCATCTTGGAGGTGCTATACCTTACTTGATGGAGCGGCTCGACAGCGGCTATCGCGACTTCGCCGAGTGCCGAGTGAATATCGATCAACCTCCGAGCGATTATCTCAAAAAACTCTATTACGACACCGTTACGTTCAGCTCGTACAATCTGCGACTGGCGCGCGATCTGGTGGGCGTCGATCATATGGTGATGGGTAGCGACTACCCGCACCTGTTGGGTTCTATCGAGCGCTCGGTCAGCTCGATAGAAGAGCTGGCGATTCCTGAGCATGAGAAACAGAAGATCTTCAGCAGCACGGCGCTTTCGATTCTGAACAATGTCTAGAAGGCGGGACCAAACGGAGATTGAAACCAAACCCGGATTGAAGGCGGGGATTGAAAATTGAGAATTGAAAAATGAAAATTGCCGGGACGCTGACCGGTCGGGTTTCAATTTGCAATTTTCATTTTTCAATTCTCAATTTTCAATGCCCCGCTCGTGCTTTAAAGGTCACATAGAAACCATTGAAGCCTCAAAGTCCCACACCGCCCGCCAAAGCGTACGCACCCCGGTTTATAAGAGTCGTTGGTCTATTCGGCTTGATCGCGATCGCGGTGAACGGAGTCATCGGCTCCGGGATCTTCGTGTTGCCCGCAACGGTCGCGTCGCTGCTCGGACCTGCAAGCCCTGTCGCGTACATCGTCGCGGCGTTTCTGATCGCCCTGATCGTTCTGTGCTTCGCCGAAGCAGGAAGCATGTTCGAGCAAACGGGCGGGCCCTACCTGTATGCGCGCGAAGCATTCGGGAGCTTTGTCGGACTGGAAGTCGGCTGGATGTTCCTGCTCTCGAGGTTAGCTGCGGCATCCGCAATCGCCAACGCATTCACTCTCTATCTGGGGTACTTCTGGCCGGCGATGGCAAGCGGCATCGGGCGAGCGATAGCCCTGACAGCGCTGCTGTGGGGCCTGGGCGCGCTGAATCTGGTCGGCGTCCGATACGGCGCGTGGGCGGTGAACCTGCTGACTATCGTCAAGCTGGTTCCGCTCTTGTTGTTCGTCGGGGTCGGTTTGTTCTTCGTCGATAGCAGCCGCTACCAGATACTCTCGCTTCCTGAACTGACGTCTCTTCGACAGGCGAGCCTCGCATTGATCTTCGCGTTCGGCGGGTTCGAGAATGCGTCGGTGCCGACCGAAGAGGTCAAGAACCCTACTCGCAATCTTCCGATCGCGCTGATCGTTTCGATAGCGTTGACGGCTTTGCTGTACATCGCAATTCAGATCGTCGCGTTGGGAACGCTGCCTGGGCTGGCGAACGACGCGACACCGCTGGCTTCTGCCGGACGAATGTTCCTTGGACCGGCGGGCGCCGCGATAATAACCGTGGCCGCCGTGCTCTCTACGACAGGCAGCAACAGCGCTCTGGCTTTGGTTGGGCCTCGCATTCTGTATGCGCTTGCCGAGGGTGGTCAATTGCCGCGCGCTCTTGCTCGAGTGC
>JBGQGO010000757.1:0-2760 GCA_041497455.1 Blastocatellia bacterium
AGCGGTGTATATCTCCGCGATGTCTTCGAGCCGCTCCTCAACCCGCGCAGGAAGCAGAGGTTTCTCTCGCGGATTCACGGCGTCTTTGATCTCGATCGAATAGAGCGAACCATCGGCGGCGACCTGCAGCTTCTCGCGGCGGCGGCGCGGATCGTGCAAACGCTCGGAGAAGACTCGCTCGATGTTGATGTCCGCGACGACCAGGTCTTCGGCAAACGCGCGGCCGCGTGCGACGATGCGTCCCTCTTCGTTGATGATCACGCTGTTGCCGTCAAAGACCAATTCGTCCTGGCCGCCGAACACATTGCAGTAGGCGAGCGCGACTGCGTTGTCTTCGGCCCGCGTGCACAGCATTCGTTCGCGGTCGAGAATCTTGCGCGCGTGATAAGGCGAGGAAGAAATGTTGACGATGAGGTGCGCGTCGCCAAGAAGCGCCTGCATCTTAGTCGGCCCGCCCGGGTACCAAATGTCTTCGCAGATGTTCAGTCCTATGCGCGCTTCCCCTAACGAAAACACCGGGCAGCGAGCGCCCCTTTGAAAGTACCGCTCTTCGTCGAACACACCGTAGTTGGGCAAGAAGTTCTTGTGATAGGAATCCACGAGCTTCCCGCCGGCAATCACCGCTGCGGCGTTGTAGATGTCCGAGCCGTCGGTATCAACGAATCCAACGACGACTATCACGTCCCGCGTTGCAGCAATGACTTTATCGAGAGCCTCGAGATTGTCGCGCACGAAGTGAGGCTTGAGCAGCAGGTCTTCGGGAGGGTAACCGGTGAGCGCCAGCTCAGGGAACGCAACAAGGTCCGCGCCAACCGTTCGCGCGCGGGCGATGTAGTCGAGCACCAGATCGGTGTTGCCAGCGAGGTCGCCCACCGTTGGATTGATTTGGGCCAGTGCTACTCGGATGGTGTTCATGAAGAGTCCGTAGTCCGTGGTCCGTGGTCCGTAGTTTCTGGGTACCTAACTAAACGTGGGTGACTGGCCCTATAGCGCGCTACGGACTACGGACCACGGACTACTGACTACGGACTGACTTCCACAGTATCAACGATGCCGACGACGGCGGCGTCGATCGGACACTCTTTGCAGCCGAAGGCCATTCGCGCGGAGCTGCCCTGCACGATCAAGACAACTTCGTGGACGCCGGCGCCAACGGTGTCGACGGCGATGATGTGGCCTTTCTCATCCGAGCCATCCACGTCCACCAGCCTCGCGACAAGCAGCTTGCGCCCGTGAAGACGATCGTCCTTGCGTGTAGCCACTACGGTTCCAACTATTCGAGCAAGAATCATAATCAGTGGTCAGCGGTCAGCGGTCAGCGGTCAAAGTAGTCCGAACAATTTGGACTACTGACTACGGACTACTGACCACGGACGTCTTCCTCATTTTTCGCGCGACTCGTGGGTCACGGGCATGTTCTCGTCTACCGAAGAGTGTGGGCGCGGGATGACGTGAACGCTCACAAGCTCGCCGACTCGCCTGGCCGCCGCTGCGCCTGCGTCGGTCGCAGCTTTCACCGCCGCAACGTCACCGCGTACGATGGCTGTAACCAGCCCCGCGCCGATCTTCTCATAACCGATCAGCGTCACGTTAGCGGCCTTGACCATCGCGTCAGCCGCTTCGATCATCGCGACCAGTCCCTTCGTCTCGATCATTCCAAGAGCTTCCATAGGGTCTCCTCATTTGTTATTTGTGATTTTTTATTTGTGATTTTTTATTTGTCATTGGTGCTTGCAGGGCAGTGACTCATCAATTACAAATGACAAATAATAAATAACAAATAATAAATAACCTATTGTTTCATCTCTCGCGCGACCAGCCGCGCTGCTTCGGTTATGAGCGCCGTCAACTCTCTGCGAGTCAGCGTAACCGCGTCATCTCCGTTCGTGCCGTAAGAGCGAGTCGCACTCCCTACCGCGCACGTCGATGCGTGCCCCTGCGTGAACCCACAAGCCTGACAGCCTCGCGCGCCGGGAGGCATGTACCCCGCCCGCTCGCGCACGTCCAACAGTTTTTCAATCGCCTCAGGCGGCAGCTCGTGCGGACGCCCAACCAATCGAGCGACCAACGTTATCTTTGCAAAGTGCTCGAGCGTTTCCATCCGCGCAAACGCCATCTCGAGGTCCGGGCCGTAAGCAACCGCGCCGTGATTCGCGAGCAGCAACGCGTCGTGATGCGGTATGAACGGCGCAAGCGACTGAGGCAGCTCCTCCGTCGAAGGCGTGCCGTAGCCAGTCAGCGGCACGCATCCGAGCGTCAGTATCACCTCGGACAGGAGCGGCTTATCCAGCGGAACATTCGCTACCGCGAAGCCCGTCCCGAACGGCGGATGCGCGTGAACCACTGCGTGAACATCGGGCCGCAGTTGATAAATCATCTTGTGCATCGAGAACTCGGACGAAGGATTGCGTTCGTCGCGGCGGCGTTTGTTGCCGTCGATATCGACCAGCACGAGCATGTCTTCACTCATCCGCCCTTTGCACACCATCGTGGGCGTAGTGAGAATCGTCCCGTCCGCAAGCCTGGCGCTGACGTTGCCGTCAGACGCGGCGACGAAGCCGTGCTCGTAGATGCGGCGGCCTATCTCGACGATCTGCTGTCTAAGTTCGCGTTCAGTCTGCATTATTGCCGCTAACCCGCGGAGAACGGCTTGCCACTCTCCTTCTCGATTGTAGCAATCCCGATTAGCGTCTCAAAGTGTCACGTGCTATCCGAGTTGCTGTCAAGCGCGGAAGACTCCTGTGTGCCGGCAGCGTGTAA
>JBGQGO010000758.1:0-2757 GCA_041497455.1 Blastocatellia bacterium
CCGTAAGGAAGCATCCTCCTAACCTCTTTTTCATCAGCCTTCTTCACTATCCCGTCGATGTCGAGCTGACGCTTCCGCTTGGTTGATTTCTTAGTCAAGATGTGGCGTGCGTACGCGTGCCCGCACTTGACCTTGCCGGTTGCCGTGAGGCGGAACCGCTTGGCAGCTCCCTTGTGTGTTTTGAGTTTTGGCATCATTCCTCCTGTAAAATGTATCGTAGGTTGTCTAACCTGCGGTTGGCTTCGCAGTCTCGCCGCAGGTTAGACAACCTGCGGTACACCTATGAAGTTATTTCTTCTTCGGCGACAGCATAATAAACATGTTCATTCCTTCAAGCTTGGGCCTGACTTCGACTATTCCGGCCTCGCCAAGGTCTTTCTCGAGCTTTTGGAGCAACGCGAAGCCCAACTCCTTGTGTGTAATCTCGCGTCCGCGGAAATGGACAGTCGCTTTGACCTTGTCGCCGTCGTGAAGTATGCGAATCGCGTTGTTCTTCTTGAATTCGTAGTCGTGTTCGTCGGTCCCCGGTCTGAATTTGATCTCCTTGACGGTAATGAAAGTCTGTTTGGCCTTCGCTTCCTTCTGTTTCTTCTTTTGCTCGTATTGATACTTGCCGAAGTTGATGATGCGGCAAACGGGCGGTTGAGCTTGCGGTGCAATTTCGACGAGATCCAGGCCCTTACCGCGCGCAATCTCGAGCGCCTGTTGCGGCGTCATCACACCGATCTGGGCTCCGTCCTCATCGATCACGCGGACCTCGCGAACCCGTATCCGCTCATTGACGCGGACGGACGGCACGCGGTCCCGCCTGTCTCTGAATCCTCTCCGCTGATAGCTGCTGATACTGTTTCCTCCTAAACCGTTGCTGCCGGTTTGACCAGTTTGAGAGTGGTTAGCGCCCGATACTCACACCTTCGACAGCCACTTGTTGTGAACGGAAACGGGTCTCTCTGCTAACCCGCTCGACATAGCCGCGGCGCATCGTCATGAGCCGCGGGCAAAGGCACAACGTCGCCCTTCGCCGAATGGCTGAACATCTCGTTAAAGTGTCGAACCGTTGCGTACCTTCTACCACTTTGGTCGGATCTTACGTCAGCGCCCTCGGCTTTACCCTCTCTAGCAGAGGTCTGATTGCGTTCGCCTCAGGACTTCCGGAGCTGACGTAAAATAGCGAACTCAGTCTCGTCATCAGAGAACTGAGAATGTGCGATGGCAGGTCATTCCAACAGGCCCTGCCACGTCAAATCTCAAGGGCAAATACTAACAAAGCATGCCTTGCGGGGCAAGGCGACACGTCCAGTCCGATCAGTGCTCGATGCAAGATCGAGCTGCAATCCGCGTCCCACGAAAAAGAAATGGTAGGCGCGTGGGGATTTGAACCCCAGACCCCTACCGTGTCAAGGTAGTGCTCTACCCCTGAGCTACGCGCCTAAGAATTCAAGGCTTGAACCTACCAGAGCGTAACAATCAGCGTCAACCCGGCGCTCGCCCAGAGGTCAAGAGACCTTGAAGCGGTGCGAGGCGGCGTAGTAGCATACTGATTGTTTCACGCAGTTCTCCCCGACGGCACAAACCGGCTTTTTCCAGAGCACATCAATAGGGACAGGGATCGCTATGCAAACCTTCGCGATGGTATGGAGCGTGTCGCTCCTGCTAACACTCATGCCGTCACCGCAGCGCGACTCGCCGCGGCGTTTGATTGGCAATGAGGAGATCAGCCAACGCGCGTCCGGCGCGAGACAGCTAGCCGCAGTTCGCGGAGAGATAACGAAGCTCACGAGCGCGAGCAAAGGCATGTTGCTCATCACCGTCAGACCCGCGAAAGAGTTTCAGGAGGTGACCGTGCTCGCACGCGAGAACGATCTCGTCGGCGCTGCTGTGGGACGGTCCGGTGAATCGGACCTGTTAGGTCTGCTGTCGGACGACACGCGGGACGACGAAACGATCACAGCCGCGGAACTGAGCGAAGGGGACGTGGTTTCGGTAATCTACGACCCTCAGCTTCAGAATCGAGTGCTTGAGATTTACTTGCGCTGAAGTGGCATAGACTTTATCTGCGGCATTGGGTCGTGAGCGGGGTCGCACACAACCGGAGGGCGCAGACTAAAGTCTACGCTACTTTGCGCGGTGTTACCTCAATCGGTATAATCGACCCGTGGCTTTCAGCCAATCAAACAACTAAGGAGTGAGATTGAGGTCATGCGAAAAACTGCTTTTGCAATCTTTTTGGTAGTGATGCTTGCCGGCGCGGTTGTAGCTCATGTGTCGGCAGACGGGACCGAGAAGAAGAATGTCACTAACAAAACGTGTCCGGTCAGCGGCGGGCCAGTGAGCGAGAAATATCGCACGGAGTACAAGGGTCAGTACGTTTATGTCTGCTGCGAAGGCTGCCTTACGGAGTTCAATAAGGCCCCTGAGACGTTCGTGGCAAAGATGTCCAAGGAAGAGCGCGACGCGATAGCGATCAATGAAACCTGTCCCGTCTCGGGCGAGCCGATCGACAAAACGAAGTCGGTGGAGTCCGAGGGTCGCAAGGTTTATTTCTGCTGCGACCATTGCGTTGACAAGTACAAGAAGGACCATCCGGCAGCGAAGTGATTGAGTTTTGATTGGCGGAATTGAGTCGGATCAAGATTAGCTCAACTCGAGAATACCAAGCGGCGAGCGCGCGTTCGCATCGCGTGCAAGTGCTCGCCGCTTTTGCTTTGGAGGAAAGAAGCATATGAGTTTAAGGGAAGCTACAGGGAAGGCTGGACC
>JBGQGO010000759.1:0-2755 GCA_041497455.1 Blastocatellia bacterium
CTACAAGAGCGGTGGCGGGAAACAGCAAATCCCCCAACCGGGAGGTTGGGGATCTTTCACGCTAGCCTACACAGGGAACGCAGCGCGCCTCGGATGTGAGCTTAGGCTGGCGTGAAGGATCCCCAACCTTCCGGTTGGGGGATTGCGGCGGGCCGTTGCCGCGTTTCCTGTAGGCTGGAGTGAAGAGATCCCCAACCTTCCGGTTGGGGGATTTGTTTACCTTTTTCATGAAGTCTCTTGGCGTGTTTGGGTATGCGCGAAAGGCTAACGTGCACTCCTTCCCGCCTGCTGCTTGCTCGAAGCGAGGCTCATACCTTATCCTGCCGTTTCACCTTCTTCATCAGCGCCTCTCAGAATCATGAACAATCGACGCGAACAGGTTGGATGGTACTTCTATGACTGGGCCAACTCCGCGTTCTACACGACGGTCGTCACTGTTTTCCTCGGGCCTTATCTGACCGGCATTGCGAAGGCCGCCGCTGAATCGCTGGGCGAAGGCAACACGTTTGTTCGCCCGCTCGGCATCAAGGTCTTCTACGGTTCGTTCTTCCCGTACGTCATCGCGCTTTCGGTAGGTCTTCAGATGGTCTTCCTGCCGATACTCGGCGCGATAGCCGACTACTCGCATCGCAAGAAACAAATGCTCGCGCTGTTTGCTTACATTGGATCATTCGCTACAGTCGGGCTCTACTTTCTGGAAGGCACAAACTACCTGCTGGGCGGCGGGTTGTTCGTGCTTGCCAACCTGAGCTTCGGAGCGTCAATCGTTTTCTACAATTCGTTTCTGCCCGACATCGCAAGCGCCGAGGACCGCGATCGCGTGTCGTCCGTCGGCTGGGCCATCGGGTATCTCGGCGGTGGGGTGTTGTTGGCGCTCAACCTGTACTTGTTCTCGAAGGCGGAGTCGTTCGGACTGACGCCGGGTCAGGCGGTACGAATAAGCCTTGCGTCATCCGGCGCGTGGTGGGCGGTGTTCACGCTGATACCGCTTTCGACTTTGAAGAATCGAGTGCCAGTCAAAGAGCCTCCGCCGGGCCAGCACTACATCGCGACCGGATTCAAGCAGCTTGTTCATACGATCAGCACCGCGCGGCGCTATCCACAGACGCTGCTGTTTCTGATCGCGTACTTGCTTTACAACGATGGCATTCAGGCGGTGATCGCGCTTGCGTCAGTGTTCGGCGCGGAGGAGTTGAAGCTGGAACAATCAACGCTTGTGCAGGTGATCCTGATGGTACAGTTCGCCGCGTTCTTTGGCGCGCTGCTCTTCAACTGGGTGGCTAAGGCGACTGGGAGCAAGCGCGCGATCATGGTCAGTCTCGTGATCTGGACGGGCGTGCTGGTGTACGCATATGCACTGCTGCAAACGAAGCTTCAGTTCTTCATTCTAGGCGCAGTGATCGCGATTGTGTTGGGAGGAAGCCAGGCGCTGAGCCGCTCGGTCTATTCGCTGATGATCCCGAAGGGGCAAGAGGCCGAGTACTTCAGTCTCTATGAAGTGAGCGACAAAGGCACGAGTTGGCTTGCTCCGCTGATGTTCGGACTGGCGCTTCAGTTTACCGGCAGCTATCGCGCGGCGATTTTGTCGCTGGTCGTCTTCTTTGTCGCGGGACTGATGCTGCTCGCTAAAGTGAATGTCCGCAAGGCCGCGATTGAGGCGGGCAACGAAGCGCCGGCAAAGGCATAGGCTGGCCGGCGACCTTGGAGAAACCGAGATTGAAAATTGAGAATTGAAAAATGAAAAATGAAAATTGAAAGAAAACTTCAAATTGGGCAGGACACTTTGAGGCGTCCTACGATTTTCAATTTTCATTTTTCAATTCTCAATTTTCAATTCTCTTGCTTTTAGCCTTCAGCGTCATCACTCAACAATCTCAGCCAGAAGCTTCTCGTCGTAGTACAACCGAATCGGGAGATGCACTCTCCCGCTGAGTGAGTATGTCTCTTTTACGCGCGCTCCCGGCGCGATGCGCCTATCGAGTGGACTCGTGGGCATCCCCGGATCGTATGGGGGCACGGTTCTGTAGTAGTTACGCCTGGAAGCCAGGACGTTGACCTGGACATTGTCTTTGTCGACAAGCGAGAGTCGGTGCGGCGAAAAAGTCTCGAACCCGGTCGAGCCGTTCTCGACTACTACCTCGATGCTGCCGCTGCCGAGTATCATGAAGCTCCCTTTGAGCTTGGTGATCCTGATCTTCAGTGGTCCGGCCGCAATCGGCGTCTTGTCGAGATCCGAAACTCGGATTCGAGCGGGTTGATCATCAGCGACTGCGCAAAGTGGAATGAGCAGAGCGAGAACTAGAGCAAACAGACTGGAACGCATGGCTTCGCCTCCGATTGCAGATCGTGAATTGTTGGTTCGTACTGCGTGAACGATGCGGCTCAGCGACTTTGCGATGCTTCGCCCTTCTTCCTGCGTTGCTTGATTCGAATCGGCGTCGCGAAGAAACCGAATTCCTCACGGAGCCGGTTGATGAGGTAGCGATCGTAGGAGAAATGCAGCTTCGCTTTTGGGCTGCGAGACGACGTGAAAACCACAAAGGTCGGCGGACTGGTCCCGGCTTGCGTCATGTAGAGGACACGCAAGGGATACTTCGACGGCGTGGTCGCGCGGGGCTGTTCGAGATTGCGCTCAAAGAAACGGTTGAGCTCCGAAGTCGAGACTCGCTTGTTGCGTTCCTGGTGAGCGTGCCGCGCAAGCTCGAGCAGTTTCGTCACGCGCAGCCCGCTCTTTGCCGAGATGAACACAATCGGC
>JBGQGO010000760.1:0-2748 GCA_041497455.1 Blastocatellia bacterium
GCTCCCGTCTGGCCGCGTGTCAAGATATAGAAACACGCGCTCGCCGCGAGAGAATTGAGGGGCGCCGAAGATGATGCTGCCCTGGCCCGCGACCTCGCCGCCTTCTTCCTTTAGCACAATCCTGCGGCTTCCAATTTCTCCTGTAAGAGTCTCTTCGACGCTGAACGTCACGTAAGTGAAGACGCGGTCTTCATCCTCATCCAGGAGGCAGGCAATCGATAGGACTCGCCCGATAACGATGGCTCTGGCGCCGACTATCAGATCGTCGTCAGTTGAGAAGTCTTCCGTAGCTACACGAACTGTCCGTGCTCCACTTGTAAGCGCGATGAACAGCCCCAAACACGTCAAGCTGATTTTGGTGATAATGTTTTTCATATGATTTGCAACCCGGCTTCGTTGAGGCATTTCAACAGCCGAACATACCCGTCCGCGGTGACGCTTTGAAAGTCCCCGGGATTGGCCCACGCCCAGATGGTCAAGGTCGCCGCGTTGTCTGCTAGTGAAGCAACTCTCACAGACGGCGGAGGAGTTTTCAGGATTCTAGGGTCGTGAGCTAAAGCCTCGGTGATCGCGCTGATCGCAATCTCAAGGTCGTCCTCTCGCACCTTCAGCGTTAGTTCCAAACGGCGGCGCTGGCTGAGCGAGTAGTTCACAATCTTCGAACCCCACACTTTTGAGTTCGGCATGATCACTCGAACGCCGTCCGTTGTGGTCATCTGCATATTGACGATGGTCAGCTCTTCAACGACGCCGTGCGCTCCTTCTACTTCTATGAGCTCGCCCGCTCGAAAGGGCCTGTAGATCAACAAGAGCAGGCCGGCGGCAAAGTTCGAAAGCGTGTCCCTTAGGGCAAAGCCGAGTATCAGACCGGTGATGCCGAGGCCCGCGATAAGCGAGGTTACGTCCAAACCGACGTGGGCGAGCGCAATGAGCGTCGCGAGAACCACTATCGCCAAAGAGATCGAGCGTAGAAAGAAGTTCTTGAGTAACAGGTCCTCCCGAACGCGGCTGCGGTCAAGGATCGACCTCAGCCACCGCCTGCTCAGTTTCGAAGCGAGCACGCCGATCAGTACAATGGTTAAACCGATGACCCACTGCGTAGCGTGCTGGATTATGAATGCCTTTACGGTCTCGAACTCCGGCATAATCGAACCTGGATTCGTTTGAACAACAGGCAAGGTACATCGCCATTCAGCAAGGCGCAAGAGAATGTGGGAAGGACGGGGCGCGTCACGTTTTTGAGCATACCCACCCCGGCAGGGTTTGTGTGAAAACTCGGGAAAATACTCCCAACTTCAGTTGGGGGTATTTTCGGCTGTCGCATGAGAAAGGTATTGAGAATCAAGAGCCGTACTTGCTAGTATTAGGCAATCGTTGACTTTGATAAGTGGGAGACCCGACGGATGATCAAGGTTGCTGTTTGTTTTCTTGCTCTCGTCAGTGGTAGCTTCGGCTTTGATGCTCGCACGGACGAACACGCCCATAACCTTCTAAAGAAGATCGAAGAGGGAAGGGAACATCTCAAGAAGGAATCGGTGCAGATGATCATGGGCACGGTTGGCACGCGCCGAGTTCGCATCAGCCGCCGGAAGTACGTAGAGGTCCCGGTGACCGGAATAGTTGGCCGTGAGATGGCGCTGGCAATTCTGGACCGTGACGGGAAGATCAGAATCGCGCGCGCGATCAAGCGCGACCCGGGATTCGAGGTACTCACTCCGGGTTTCATCCTCTCGATGCGGCGCGAGAACGGTATCAACTCCGACATCGCTTGCGTAGATCCACCCGGCGGGAAAGTCGTAGCCGTCAAGTATCCGGTATCAAATGAGGGCAATCGTTTCGGGCCGGGCGAGTTGGTGATCGAGGCGGTTTACACTCCGTACTCGGGAGAGATAAAGACCGAAGAAGTGATCAAACGGGGCATCGATGTTCAGAACGGGTTCATTGAGAAGGCGTACTCCCATCTGCGCGATCGCGGCGTGCTCTCGCGAGCATTTCCGGGACGCCGAGTCGTCGACGTGATCCCTAAAGACATCTTGCGTGTGCTGCTGTTGAACGAGCACATCGACCCGGGCGAGTTCAAGAGCGCGGGCGTAACCAAGCCGCTGGTTGACCGAGTGCTGACAGTGATCGGCACGAATCGTGATCAAGCGTACGCATACTCGATAAGTCCGGCGGGGGCCCGGGGGCTGGTTCAGATGATACCTTCGACCTACTCGCTGCTGTTGGGCAGGTACACGTCTGCAGGTCTGAAATCGAACTTCGCATCAGCGGTGGCGGATCCAATAAACGCGGTGATGGCGCAGGTGTTGTTGTGCGACTCGGACTGGGAGTCGATTCGTGCGCGAAGCGATTTGCCGGCGGAGCGCGTCGGTCCTTATCTGGCGGCGGCCTACAACGGCGGCGTAGGACGCGTTTTGACGGCCTTGTCGAACGATGAAATGGAGTGGATGGAAGAGCCCGATCAAAGCCGGCGTCCGACGATGACCATAACAAAGAAGATTCCGGTTAGAGTTCGCTCGCGCAACGGCAAGATGACAAAACGATACGTCGTCAAGAAATACACTCAACCGATCTTCAGGAACGAAACGAGCAAGTACGTCAGCCAATACCACTGGATCAACGACTATCTGGCCGAGCGCGCAAAGGGCAGCGCTCCTCCAGGTCGGCTTGAAAGGCAAT
The DNA here is from genome assembly GCA_041497455.1 of Blastocatellia bacterium. Classification (GTDB taxonomy): domain Bacteria; phylum Acidobacteriota; class Blastocatellia; order UBA7656; family UBA7656; genus Onstottus_A. The sequence continues at coordinate 2,680 of JBGQGO010000760.1, forward strand.
AGGCTCGGATTGACGTTTTCTATCGCGGAAGAGTTGATCTCGTGCGGACAAAAATAGAGAAGGACCGAA
>JBGQGO010000761.1:0-2748 GCA_041497455.1 Blastocatellia bacterium
CGCTTGCGTACGGCATCGACAAGAAAGACGAGGCCATAGTCGCCGTTTATGATCTCGGCGGCGGCACGTTCGACATCTCGATATTGAAGCTCAAAGACGGCATCTTCGAGGTGCTCGCGACTAACGGTGACACGCATCTTGGCGGTGACGACCTGGACAACCGGCTCATCACATTGATCATCGATGAGCTCCAACGCGGCGGGGGCAAGAGCGTTGCACGCGATCCGGCTGTATTTCAGGCGATACGAAAGGGCGTCATTAAAGCAAAGCACGACCTGTCAGACTCCGACAGGGCTTTGATCGATATGGACCTGGGAGCGGAGCGCGGACCATATCGGCGCGAGTTGACGCGTGATGAATTCGACGGATTGATCGCTGACCTGGTCGAGCGAACGCTTGGCCCCTGCAAGCAAGCGCTGAAAGACGCGGACCTCAATCCAGAACAGATCGATGAAGTCGTGATGGTAGGCGGGTCGACGCGCATTCCGCTGGTCCGCGGCAGAGTGAAAGAACTGTTCAAGCGCGAGCCGCACATCGAGCTCAATCCGGACGAGGTCGTCGCGCTCGGCGCCGCCATTCAAGCCGATGTGCTCGCGGGCGGGCGAAGGGACTTGCTCTTGCTCGACGTCACTCCGTTGAGCCTCGGCATCGAGACGATGGGTGGGGTCGTGGCCAAGATAATCAATCGCAACTCGACGATCCCCGCTTCGGCTGCAGAGATGTTCACGACGAGGGTCGACAATCAAACCGGCAACGACGTGCACGTGCTTCAGGGTGAACGCGAGATGGTAGAAGATTGCCGAAGCCTCGCGCGGTTCACCTTGAAGGGCATACCGCCCCAGCCCGCCGGGTTCCCTCGAATCGAGGTAAGGTTCTTGATCGACGCTAACGGCATTTTGACCGTCAGCGCGCGCGATTTGCGAACGGGTCAAGAGCACTCGATCGAGGTCAAGCCTTCGTACGGGTTGACCGATGAGCAGATCGAGAAGATGTTGATCGACTCATTCGAATTCGCCGAAGAGGACATTCGAAAACGTCAACTCATCGAAGCTCGCAACGAGGCCGAGACAGTCATGCGAGCCGCGGAGAGAGCGCTGGCGGAGCACGCACAAGGGTTGATCGATGACGACGAGCGTACCGGAATTCGCCGCGCTCTCGATGATCTTCGCCAGGCTGCGGGCGGCGACGACCATCAACTCATTCGCGAAAAGACAAAAGTGCTGGACGATGCTTCGCAGCATCTTGCGGAGATCATCATGGACAGCGCGCTGGTAGCCGCGCTCAAAGACCGCAAGGCATCCGAGGTAGCAGAGGGGTGAATGGAAGCAGTCGAAGCAAGCAGCAGCGCGATCGCCGAAGAGGACCGCGCGGGCGCCGAAACGAAGATCTGCAAAGTGAAATTCCTCCGCTCGAACAGCGAGCCGGTGACTGTCGAGTACGAGCCGGGGGTGACGCCCTATCACGAGCACGGCAAGGAAGGATCGCTGCTGGACATCGCGCTGAATTTCGGCGTTAACCTCGAGCACTCGTGCGGCGGCAACTGCGCGTGCACGACTTGTCACGTGATAGTCAAACAGGGCGAAGAGAATCTGACGGAGATGGACGAAGACGAAGAGGACCGGCTGTACATGGCCGACGGGCTTACGCTTCATTCCAGGCTAGGCTGCCAGTGCGTTGTAACAGGCGATGTGACTGTCGAGATACCGGACGTGCTCGACTTCATTCGCCACGGTTGAAATGAAGGAACGGACGAAATGAAGGAGATGTTATGAGTTCAATGTTTTGCCCTCGATGCGCCACACCCCAACCGATGAACCGATCGACATCCGAGCAAGAGATCACGGGTCCAGGCGGGGAGACTATCAGGCTTATGATTCAGACTTACCATTGCGCGATCTGCTATTCGTTTGTCAGAAGCGAGAGCGTTCACGAGCGCGAAAACGACGTCGCTGCTTAGCAAGCGTCAAGCGGCTGTACGAGAACGAGACGAGGATCAATCATGGCTGTGATTGGTTGGACAGACACCGAAGAGATTGCTATCAGGCTGCTCGAAGCTCACCCGGATGTTGATCCGCTAACCGTGCGCTTTACCGATTTGCATCGATGGGTGATGGAACTCGACGGATTCGCAGGCGACGCCAAGGAGTCGAACGAGAAGAAACTCGAAGCGATTCAAATGGCGTGGCACGAGGAGTGGCAGGAGGAGCATGGATAGCTAGTAGTCCGTAGTCAGTAGTCCGTAGTTAGGCGGCTACCTTCGGACCGCTGACAACTGACCACTGGCAGATTTGCTATGAAAGTGTACCTGGACAATAGCGCGACGACTGCGATGGCGGCCGAAGTTATCGAAGCGATGTTGCCCTACTTCGCCGATGAGATGGGGAACGCGCAGTCCGTGCACTCGTTCGGACAACGCGCGAAGGCCGCCGTCGAAAAGGCTCGCCGTGAAGTCGCAGCCCTGATCAATGCCGCGCCAGCCGAAATCGTTTTCCTGTCCGGAGGCACTGAGGCCGACAACCTCGCGCTACGAGGAATAGCTGAGGCGCACGGCGGCCACGGCCGGCACATCATCACTACAAAGATCGAACATCCGGCCGTGCTCGCGACGTGCGAGGCGCTCGAACTCGCCGGGTATCGAGTCACTTATCTTCCAGTATCTCGAAGCGGGATCGTCAGCATCGACGATGTGCGCCAGGCAGTCAGCGACGACACGATTCTGATTTCCGTGATGCTCGCCAACAACGAGAC
>JBGQGO010000762.1:0-2744 GCA_041497455.1 Blastocatellia bacterium
CGAGTTCAAAGTGGCGAACACGGTGATCTTCGTATCGAACGATGCGAACACCGAGAAGCGCGTGCAGGCCGAGCGCCGCAACTGGCGTGCCGGCTCGTCCAAGCTGCACAAGACGATCAACTATTACGACATCATCGTACCGAACAGCGTGGACATGCGCTTCCTCAAGATCATGCGTGACGATAGCAAGATCAGCGCATTGCTTCATCGCGAAACGTGGAGGGAATGGATATGAAATTGTTTCCGTGGTGGGCTCCAATGTATTGTTGGTTGTTGACGTGGCTCTCGTCATGACGCCGGATCAAATCAACGGCGCATTGGAATTCGGCTCGGCGTTGCTGATGCTGATGAATGTGCGCCGGTTAACCAAGGACAAGGTGTTGGCTGGCGTGTCCCTGATCCCCACGCTATTTTTCGATAGTTGGGGTTTTTGGAACCTCTACTATTATCCCGCGCTCGATCAGTGGTGGTCATTCTCGGGCGGCGCGTGTCTCGTGCTCGTGAACCTCACTTGGACAGGGCTCGCATTCTACTACGGAGGCATCTTTGGCAAAATTAAAGGTCGCATCAGCGCCTTCTTCTCCCGCGCCCAAGTCGCTTACTCTCGCAGCAAAGGAACTGCGTAAGCTCAAGGACGAGAAGAAGAAGACCGAGGAACGCTTGACCACGATCAACAAGCGCATCGTCGAAGTGGAAACCATTGAGCTTCCGAAGCTCATGGAGGACAACGAGATCGACAAGTTCAACGTCGCTGGCGTTGGAACAATTTTCTTGAGCACGGAAGTCTATGCGTCCGTGTTGAAGGAAGACCGCCCGAAGCTCTATCAATGGGCTCGTGACAAAGGGCACGGCGGCATGGTCGGCGATTGGATTTTCCCGAACACATTGACAGCGTTCGTGAAGGGCCAGCTAATCGACCAAGCGGAGAACGGTGTGACGGACGGGAACAGTCTGCCGAACTTCATCAAGGCAACCAAAGTTCCCACAGCAAATCTTCGGAGGTCTAAATGAGTAAGAAGGCGGCAAAGAAGCCGGGCACTGAATTGACGGTGAAGAAGGATGCGGGATTGCTTGTGACGGCTGGCTTGCCGTCCTTCCTTACCGGCTATACCGGAATGCGCGGAACGGAAGGGATCGAAAGTGCCGACATCACGATCCCTCGCGTCAAGGTCGGGCAATCCATGAGCGATGAAGTCAAATCCGGCTCCATCAAAGAAGGTGCCCTGTTCCTCAACATCACAAGCGAAGTGCTGGCCGAGCCGGGCAGTCCGCTCGAAGTCGTCCTGCTCGCGCGCAGCAAGGAATTCATCTTGTGGCGTCCGCGTGAGGACAATGGCGGCGGCATTCTTGCGCGTGCCAAGCCGGTGCAGACCAGCGATGGCGTTCGGTATCAGTGGGATAAGCCGAATACGTCCTTCGAGGTAAAGGTCGGCGGCAAGGTCAAGGTCACGTGGAAGACCAAGAAGTTCATCGACGAAGATGGGCTCGACCAATGGGGCTCGGAAATCCCCGGCGACGAAGAGAGCGGGATCGCCGCGACGGCGCATCACAACTACGTGGTGATGTTGCCGAAGAACGGCAACATGGTCGCCGCGATGTCGTTGTCCAAATCCCAAGTCAAGAAGGCGAAGGATTGGAACGCCATTCTCAAGCTGAGCCCTGCCCCGATCTTCGCTCGTCGCTTCAACGTGACGACCGTTGACGAGAAGAACGATCAGGGTGACTTCAAGAACTTCGATGTGAAGCCGGCTGGCTTCGTGGAAGAGGCGGACTTCGCCAACATCTACAAGCCTGCGGCCATGAACTTCGTTGGTAAGGTCATCAACGTGGATCACAGCGACGGCGACGATACGAGCAAAGACGAACGGCTCTAAACTATGCCCGCCGTGGTTCCAGATTTGGAGGTTCATTTCTGGGCTCATGTGAAACGTGCCACTCCTGACGAGTGTTGGGAGTGGCAACTTTCTCTCATGGGTAAGGGTTACGGGCAACTCGTTTACAAACAGAAGCACTATCTAACACATCGTCTCGCCTTCTTTTTGACGCATGGCTTCTGGCCGAAAGGCATTCTTATGCATTCGTGTGATAATCGTTCTTGCTGTAATCCTCGTCACTTGTGCGATGCTACGCATCAAGCGAATAATGACGATATGATCCGTAAGGGCCGGGCTTGGTGGCAACATGCGTGACTTCGCCACGCTCTTCCAAGGTCGCCAAGACGCACACGGCTGGTACTACGGTCTTGGCGGCAAGAAGACAGATCGTGGCAAGCGTACCGCGAAGGCTGAGAGCCTACATGAACCCGTTACCTCAGAGCTTTGGCAACGTCATCTTACGGGCAAGGGCTTGCGCCTCGGCATCATTCCGGTGATGTCCGATGCACGGGTGAACTGGCTCGTAATCGACGTGGACTTCTATGACATCGGCGACTACCATGCAAAGGTAGCGGCGGCGATCAAGAAGTCGGGGCTCCCATTCGTTATGACGCGCTCCAAGTCAGGCGGCGCGCATCTCTGGCTCTTCTTCGAGCAGCCGATCATGGCCGTGGTTGCCATGATGCTCTCTCAGGTATTGCTCGACCGGCTCGATCTGGCGACGGCTCTCGGCGTCGATCAAAAAGAGCTTAGTGAGCACATCGATCTCTTCCCGAAGAATTCCGATCCCGTTGATATCGCGCTGTGGATGAACATGCCGTACTACGGCAAAGAGTGTCACGGCCTCGGCGAAGATGGATTGCAAGATCA
>JBGQGO010000763.1:0-2730 GCA_041497455.1 Blastocatellia bacterium
GACCCTGTTCCCGCCCTCGAGCCTCATGCAGACTCCGTCGAGCGCGCGCAGGGCCCTTTCGATGATTCGGTGCTCGTGCTTCAAGATGTGGAATGGTCTCGACATGTTGATCTCCTGCTGCGCGGAAGTGTCAATGGTCGTCTCGCTTCTTGCGCTCCTGTTTTCCCTTTTCCTTGTTATCGTCCTCGGCGGCGCCGTCTTGTGTGCTTGGCGCCGAAGCTCCCGCTCGGATCTCCGTGTGACGTATCTGCCCACCCAGGTTCGCGGTCCACGTAATCAGTCCTGCGGCCACTAACGAGATCACAAGCGAAATCACAGCGAACCATCTCAGAAGAGAGTTCGAACGGCGGGAGAAGATCAAACCTGCGAGAGAGACGGCTCCCAGCAGTTCGATCGCGACCAGCGAGACTGTAGCTGCGTCCTGATGTCGATTGATGATCGCTTCAGATACGCCGGGCAGATGTTCAACGCTATCTTCGGCGGCTTTACCCGCAAGGTAGACAGCTATTGTGACCAAGGCGAGAAGGACGAACGCTGCGAGCACCACTCTTTTTAGTTCATCGTTCTTTCTTGCCATCGCATAAAAGAGCAACAGAAGCGCAGCGCCGAGGCCAACGACCGGGATATGGTTGAGTATCAGGTGAAGATGCGCCGGGTTCATCTAAGCTAATTCCTTGTCCAAGCGCACAGACTGAAGTCTATGCTGCCTAAAGTGTCTTCGAGAATACCTGCGTTCGGGCAGACTCCGGTTTATTCAGGTACGCGTCGAATGCCATCGCGACGTTGCGGATGAAGATGCGTCCGAGAGGGGCTACTTCGATGCGCCCGTCATTGAGCCGCACCAGGCCGTCGCGCTCAAGCTCTCGCAGTTGGGCGAGTTCCGCCGCGAAATGCTCGTCAAAGTCGATTCCAAAATCGCGCTCGATTTCCGATTTGAATACGACGGTGTGACACAGTATGCGATTGATGACCGAGCGGCGCAGTTTGTCTTCCTCGCTCACTCGCATGCCTCGCATCGTAGGCCAGCGGCCGGCGTCGATGGATTCGTAGTAATGCGGCAGATCGCGCCAGTTCTGCGCGTATGCGTCTTCGAGGCCGCTGATCGAGCTAACCCCCATCGCGTAAAGATCGCAGCCCGCCTTTGTCGTGTAGCCTTGAAAGTTTCGATGCAGAGTTCGATTGTCTTGCGCGCGGCATATTTCGTCTTCAGGCCGCGCGAAGTGATCGAGTCCTATGTAACGATACCCGCCGCCGGTCAGCTTGCGAATCGCGTGCGTGAAGATTCGGAACTTCTCGAATCCCTCCGGCAGGAAGCGCGCGAAGCTGCCTTGCTGCTTTTTCATCCACGGCACGTGAGCGTAGCTGAACACCGCTATGCGATCGGGGTTCATAGTGATGATCTTGTCGACCGTATCGCCGAAGCTCTCAGCCGTCTGATGCGGCAGTCCATAGATCAAATCGATGTTGATGCTCTCGAAGCCAACCTCGCGGCAGTAGTCGAATAAGCGCCTCGTGTCTTCGTAGGGCTGCACGCGATGGATTGTCTTCTGCACGAGCGGATCAAAATCCTGAATGCCCATGCTTATGCGATTGAAGCCGGCGCGGCGCAGCGCGCGGCAATGCTCTTCGGTTGTCACTCGCGGATCGACTTCGATGCTGATCTCGGCAGTCGGCGATAACGAGAAACGCTCCTTGATGTAGGCGTAGAAATCCTCGATCTGCCCAGGCGAAAGATACGTCGGCGTGCCTCCGCCCCAGTGCAACTGTTCAACGCTGCGAGTCCGGTCGACTTCGGCGCTGACCCAATCAATCTCACGCTTGAGGTGATCAAGGTATGGTGAAGCTACCTCGTGCCTTTTGTTGATGACCACATTGCAGCCGCAGTACAGGCACAGCGACTCACAAAACGGAATGTGGAAATAGAGAGAGAGCGGCGCGGGATGAGGCTTGGCGTTGGCCTCGTGAAAAGCCTCGCGCAGTTGTGCCGCGCCAAAGCTGTCATCCCATTCGGGTGCGGTCGGGTAGCTCGTGTAGCGCGGGCCAGGCTGGTTGTACTTGTTCAACAGCGACGCGGAAACTCCCGCGCGCGAACCGTCGATAATCACTTCCAGCGTGTCATTCGTGTTCATAACAATGGCCTGTGGACAAACCCGAACAGTTTCAACGACCACAATCGCAAACACCGTTCCGTGCCCAGGCGCTGTGAATTTCAGCTTTAGGCCCCAAGGAAACTGCTTATTGCGGGGAATTTCTCAGCCGCTGGTGTGGAATTACCCAGTGTCAGTCCAGTATTCGATAACCCTTAGGCCAGGCGTTTACACAAAGCCTCTCACTCATTCACGCCCACGCGCCGCAGCAGATCTTTGAACCGTCCGTCTGAACGGAGGCTGCCGAGCGCGGGATCGACTTTGAGGAAGGCCATCCATCCACAGCGCTCCTCGTAGGCCTTTTCGAGCCACTCTAACGCCCGCTCCTTATCGCCCAAGCCAGTGTAGATCTATTGCTGCGGGGCGCCAGGTCTTTGGATCACCAGTAAGACCGTGGGCAAAACTAATCGGGTAAGAGGGTTAGTAGCGATCCAGACTGTCTTGTTGTCCGCCTTGTCACCGACTATTTTAGCGACTTCAGAAACTCGACGAGGTCCCTCATTTCATTTCCCTCAAACTTTGGCCAGGCCAGACCACGCTCCTGCACGAGTTGCTCCATCGCTGGAGCGTGATTCCACATCGC
>JBGQGO010000764.1:0-2727 GCA_041497455.1 Blastocatellia bacterium
AGCGGCGTCGCGGAGTACCTTGCCGCCGCAGTCCAAATAGGCCGCCGCAGTCCACAGCCCGCGTAGCGGGCGCTCGCTAGCTAGCAGCTTGCGCTACTTCGAAGCATCGCCCGCATCGAGTCGCGGGCGAATCGCTTCTGCAGCAACCGGGTGACCGGATATCCAAGCCTCGCGAGAAGCACGTTCGGCCTCGAGTAAGCCAGGATGTCGTACCACACCGAATCGTCTTCGCGCCGCCACTCGACTGTGAATTGTTCCTGCCCGCGTTCCGCGTGATCGGGCAGAGTGCCGTAAATGAAACCGTACCTTCGGCGTTCTCCGTCTTCGACAATCACGCTGACTATACGGCAGGCGTTCAGCGACCAGAAGCCGAGATGATGAGCGAGCACCGCCACGCCGGAGCCCGCCTCGATCGGCGCATCGGGCCAGCAAAGCTGCAGCCAACCGATGTTGAACATCTCCCATCGCTTGATCGCTTCAACCGCTCTTTGAAAGACTGCCGGCCCGTTACCGAGCTTGATGCGGTTGTGGTCGGTCTTATAACCACGAGGCGCAGCATGCCCAGCGACGCCAGCGTAGGGGTAGGAGAAGGGTTGATCTCTCTGCGCGGCGAGAACCTCACGGACCTGTTCATCGTTGGGCCGATGCACCAGAAACATTCCCGGGAATCCTATTCACCGCAACTGGTCAGCGTTTCGGTTCAGCACGCATAGCTAACGCTGCATCCTCCGCCGCGTAGTTGAAGCGGTTCTCATCCATTTGTTGAGGGGCGTGCGCGCGTTCCCATTCGACAGTCCGTTTCATCGCTTCGTCACGCGAGATGTGTTCCGCGTAGCCCAGCTCTCTCCTGATTCGGCTTGTGTCGCCGTGAAGATGATGATTGAAGTCGTAAGGCATCTTGAGATGCTCAGGCATCGACTCTCTTGGCAGCACAACTACCTCGCCGGGCCATCCCGCTGCGCGGCTGATGCTTCGAACCCATTCGGCTTCAGTCCACGCGTCCGGTTCACCAACGTTGTAGATACGCCCGGCGGCGCGATCGTCTAAGATCGCAAGCGCGATCGCAGCGGCAACGTTGTCAACGTATCCTCGCGTCCAACGCCATCGCGCGTGATCCTCTTCGAGCAGGATCGCACAGCGGCCATCGTCCATGCGTTTGAGATGATCGAAGGCGCGATGATCGCCTGGCCCGTACACCGCCGGAAGACGCAACACAGTGCCCGGCAAACCGGCGGCGCTCATCACGACTTGCTCGACTGGAATCTTGTCGTAGTCGAACGCCATATCGTCCGAGCTTTTCGCAAGCGCTCGATAAGGGAATCGGCTAGTACGTAGTGGCGAGTCCTCATTGAACGGCATTGGTTCAGGCGGATCGGCTTCGAGACCCAGCAGGCAGCCGTAGGCCCGATACACATCCATGCTGCTGGCGACCACAACGCGGCCCGCAACGCCCTCGAATGTTTGCATCAAGCTGGACGCCTCGCGCTCGTTATAGCAGATCATGTCCACGACCAGATCGGGCGCGAGGCTTTTGAATTGAGATTTGAAGCTCGGAAGATCGCGACGGTCGCCGTAGATGTGATTCACCGGAGCAGGTAAGCCGGCCTCGGTTTGGCCCCGATGAAACAAGCTTATTTCGTGACCGCCTGCGAGGAGTTGCTCAGCCACCCGCGGGCCGATGAACCGCGTTCCGCCGATTATCAGGATTCGCATCTCAGATTGCGGGGCTCTGTTGCTGCTCTTCGCTTGCGTCCTGTTGAGCTCGAATGAACTTTCCAAACACGCCGTTCCAGGGCGGGATCACTATTGTCACATTGCCAAAAGCTTGCGCCTGACACGCCAGCCTGATCAGCGGGCGCGGCTCGACGGTATCGATGTAACCGAACTCCGTGATCTTTTGCCACTCGAGCGCGTCGACTTCCGACAGTTTCTCCGAGCCGCCAAGCACGCCTACCCAACAGGTGCCGCACGCCGCGGTGCGACACTGAACCGGAATAGGTCCTTCTCCGACAATGCAGCGCGGCTCGCGCGAATGATGGTCCCGCTTGTCGTTCGCGGCGGCGGTAGTCAGGTGTTGTGTGTTGATGAGCTTGAACTTCGCCGCGGGGCCGCGCTCGTCGAAGATGATCGAGAAAATCTTGTCGGGATTGAACAGAGATGCGAGCAATGGTTGCTTATCATCTCGCGCTCGGTCATTCAGAATCTGTTCGGGCGATTTCTCCGACAGCTTGCGGACGGCGCCTGGTGCGGATTTGAAAGCCGACGCTCCTACTTGCTGCAGAGTCATGAACGCAACAGCGGTGATTCCCGCGACTAGCGACGCGTCGACTTTCAGGCGGCTCGCGACGCTCTCGGCTACTCCGAGTATCTGCATCGCGAGCTCCAGACTTGCGGGTGCGTTTGTTGAAGCCGCTAATTCGCTAACCGCCGCCTTAACCTGCGGCCAGTAGCGATGGCCGTAGAGGAACTCGTGCGAACCGTAGATCTGATCCTTCAGCAGGAAGCTGCCTGTGAGAGAGAGCTTCCTTGCGAGTTGCTCGGGGGCGTCCGCTTGTTGCAGGGCTCGCAGAAGCGCGAGGGGGAAGAAGTAGAACCAGATCTCGGTAGCCGTCCGGTCGACTTCGTGTATCGAGGGCAAGAGCGTGTGAACGATCTCGCGCCACGCGTTATCATCGTGCTTGTTCAAGAAAGCTTCGAATAGCGGTTCGCCGCTGCTGCCCGCTGCTG
>JBGQGO010000765.1:0-2723 GCA_041497455.1 Blastocatellia bacterium
AGCTTAGGTACAGGAAGTAGAGATGTCATTCTTTTGCCGGTTGAGTAGAAAGCACTACTGGTGCACGCCGCATCGATCAGCGGATAAGCGATTGGTTCAAGTATGCTACGAGTGTGGCGCCGAGCGCGCCGCGCGCGAGTTCCACGATGACTTTGCCGCCGAGCGCCTCAATCATTCGCTCACATCAGCTAGAACGGAAGTTGTGAAACTCTCGACGCCCCGTCTGATCGAAGAGTCATCACCAGCGTCGGCCAGTCAAGAACGTATTGCGGTGGGACAAGGACGCGTGCGGAAGTTCCTGCTCGTCAAGTAGCACGATCTTTCGAACCCTCACCCAGCCAGACACGCCGTGGCGCGGACGGGGTGTTCAACGAACCTGTATGCGAACACGGACAAGATCCCGAGTGCGTGGATTCATCATTCCTTCGACGCCTTCTTAATTCCAAACTTCTCAAGCCTGTACTGAAGCGTGCGAAACGAAAGTCCCAGCAGCTTGGCGGCACGTGTGATGTTCCAGTTGGTCTGCTCCATTGCCTGAGTGATGAGCGACCTCTCCACGTCATCGAATGAGATTCCTTCGGGTGGCAGCTTGAAGTTGAAGACCGCGGCGGATGTCCCTTCCTGACGTATCTCGACCGGCAGGTCTTCCACCTCGATCTCGTTTCCTTCGCAAAGAAGTATTGCGCGCTCGATGGCCGACTCGAGCTGGCGCACGTTTCCCGGCCACGAATAGCTCATTATCAGATTGCGCGCTCCCGGAGTCAGCCCGCGGATCGGACGGTGCGAGCCGGCACTATGCTTAGCGACAAAGAAGTCTACCAGCGTGGGAATGTCGTCGCGACGATTGCGCAACGGCGGGATCACAATCGGGATTATGTTCAAGCGATAGTAGAGGTCTTCGCGAAAACGTCCATCTTTTACCATTGCCTCGAGGTCGCGGTTAGTGGCTGTGATAACGCGAACGTCGACTTTGATGGGCCTGGTGCCGCCGACGCGCATTATCTCTCTCTCCTGAAGCGCGCGAAGAATCTTGGCCTGCATACTTATGTTGAGGTCACCGATCTCATCGAGGAAGAGAGTCCCCTGGTCAGCAGTTTCGAACTGGCCTTTCTTCTGCGTGTGCGCGCCGGTGAACGAGCCTTTTTCGTGACCAAACAGTTCAGACTCGATGAGATTCTCATTGATTGCCGCGCAGTTGACGGCCTGAAAAACCTCGTTGGCTCGAGGGCTGGCCTTGTGAATCGCGCGGGCGACGCGTTCCTTCCCGACACCGGAATCTCCGCGGATCATCACGGTCGACGAAGAACCCGCGACCTTTAGGATCATCTTTTTAACGCGTTCCATCTCTTCCGACTGACCGATTATCTCGTCGTCGATTCGGTTCAGCCGGCCGAGTGCGTTCTGAACCACCTTGAGCAACTGATCTCGATCTATGGGCTTTTCGAGGTAATCGAACGCGCCTCCGCGCAGAGCTTCCTTCACCGACTCAACTGAGCCGTGGGCGGTCATCATCACCACGATGATCGACGGGTCGAGCTTGAGCAACTCGTTGAGCAGCGTAAGTCCATCCATGCCGGTCATCTTGTAATCGGTGAGCACCAGATCGAACGGGTTCTCGCGTGCGAACCTCAGGGCTTGTTCGCCACTCTGGGCTGTTGTCACCTGGTAGCCATCGTCTTCGAGAATCAACGTGTATATTTCGCGCTGGTTCTTCTCGTCATCAACAACCAGCACTCTGTTTCTTGCCATTCTCTAACCCCTCTCCCGATTCCTTGATCATTCGCAACGTTCGTAGTCGGTTCAGAGTTCAAGCTTCAGCTTGCTTCCCGAAGCTAACGTCTTCGAATCACGCAAGCTGAAGCTTGAACTCTGAACCCCTGAACCTCAAGTCTTAGTTTTCAACTGCTGCTTTCGAGTCCGCTGCCGGGAGCTTGACTGTGAATACAGCTCCCCGGTGCGGCTCGCTTCGGACGTCTATTGAACCCTGATGCTCTTCAACAATGGTCTTGGTTACCGCAAGCCCCAAACCAAAGCCGGCCTGCTTGGTGGAAAAGTACGGCTCGAAGATTTTACTCAAAGCTTCCTCGCTGATGCCAACCCCGGTATCGACCATTGTTACTTCAACGCTGCCGTCCAGCTTTGCGATCCGCACGTCGAGATGTCCGCCACCGGGCATCGCTTGAAGCGCATTGATCGCGATGTTCGAGAAGCAGGATTTCAATCGCTCGCGGTCGCCTCGAACTTCGACGGGCGAGGTGTCTCCCTCAAGTGTTACTTCAACACCTTGCTCGTCTGCTTGCGGGCGAACGAGCGCGAGCGTTTCATCGACGAGCTTTCGCACGTCGACCGTCTCGACAGCAAGGCGTGCAGGCCGGCCGTAGTTGAGCAGATCGCTGACTAATCGTTTGAGTCGCGCTACCTCGTCTCGAATCGATGAGAGGATCCGGGTGAGTTGTTCGCGGCGTTTGTCATCTTCCGGAGCGTATTTCGTCGCGACGTGGTCTATCGACAGGTTTATCACGTTAAGCGGGTTGCGGATCTCGTGAGCGACAGCCTGAGTCAATCTACCGATCGCCGCATGTCGCTCGGCCGTGTTCAACTTGTCTTCAAGCTCGCGCTTCGACTTCAGACCGGCGATCATCTCATTGAACGTGCCTGCGAGCTGCCCTACTTCGTCGCGTCTGTCTACATCGACCTGGAAATCGAGATCACCAGCAGCAACT
>JBGQGO010000766.1:0-2716 GCA_041497455.1 Blastocatellia bacterium
AGCCCGATCTTGCCGTCAGCTTCAATGGGAGCGTGGCGCTCTATCACAACGAAGGCAACGGCACGTTCAAAGACGTGACCGAAGCAGCCGGGATTCGCATGGATGGCCTTGCGCTCGGCTTGACGTTTATTGATTACGACCACGACGGCGATCTCGACATCTACGTCACGCGCTTCAACGATTTCCCGCTCGATAATTCCGCGCAGCCCTTCACGTTTCCACCGGGCACGAAAGCCCCCGGCAACGTCCTCTGGCGCAACAACGGCAACGGCACGTTCACGGACTGGACGAAGGAGACGGCGCTCGGCGGCAGCGCGCCATCTATCGGTGCGATCGGGAGCGATCTGGACAACGATCGCGCCATCGATTTCGTCGTCACCGGCTGGCAGGATTCGCCCACCGTGTACGTAAATCAGCGCGAAGGCGCTTTCCGAGGCGTGCATCCGTGGATCACGCCGATGGCGACTCCTGCCGCTGGTGTTGTCGCGCTCGATTTCAATAAAGATGGCTGGATGGACCTGGCCTTCACACACTGGGGCGCGCCTGGCTTGAGTTTGTGGCGCAACGTTGCAGGAAAAGCGTTCGAGCGCGTCGCGCTGCCCGATCCTGGTTGGATGCGCGGCTGGGGCATCGCGGCGCTCGACTTCGACAACGACGGTTGGATGGACCTGGTCGCCGTCGGCGAAAATATTTCCGGCGAGGGCCGCATCATCCTGCTCCGCAACGAGGGTTTTGCAGGTTTTCGCGACGTGACCCACGAAACTGGCCTCGACAAGCTCGCGCTCCATAATCCGCGCGGCATCATCGCTTTCGATTTCGCGGGCGACGGCTCCGCCGGCCTGCTGATCACGCAAAATAATCTCCCACCCGTGCTGCTCCAGAATGTTGGCGGCAACCGCTACAACTGGCTGCGGCTGCAATTCAAGGGCGAGCACGACAACAAATCCGGCATCGGAACGAAAGTCGAATTATTCGCCGGCGCGCTCGAGCAGAAATGGGAAGTTTCTGGCGCTTCCGGCTACCTCGGCCAGGGCGCCACGGAAATCGTCGCAGGGCTCGGCTTCGAGCGCGAGGCGGAGGTTGTCCGGCTTCTCTGGCCCACGGGCGTCGTGCAGGACGAAATGGAGATTCCCGCGCACAAGACCGAGTTGGTCACCGAGATTGACCGCCGCGGAAGCTCCTGTCCGATCGTGTTCGTGTGGAATGGCGAGCGTTTCGAATTCCTTGCGGACATGATCGGCCCGGGAATTCTGGGTCATTGGATCGGCCCGAATCAGCGGAACACACCTGACCCGGATGAATATTTCAAAGTTGTTGGCTCGCAGGTGAAGCCGCGCGACGGGAAAATCAGCTTCCGCATGCTCGAACCGATGGAAGAACTCGATTATCTCGACCAGGCGCGGCTGATCGCCGTGGACCACCCCGCAGACGTCGAGGTCTATCCCAACGAATATTTCGCCAGCAATCCGCCGTTCCCTCAATTCAAAGTGATCGCCAGCCGGGAAGCGCATCCGCCTCTCGGCGCGTGGGACGACAAGAGCCGCGACATTCTGCCGCTGCTTCTCGAGCGCGACCGCAAGTACGTCACGAATTTCCCGGATGCGCCGTATCAGGGATTTGCCGCAATGCACACGATCGAGCTCGACCTTGGCCGTTGGGATTCCTCGCGGCCGCTGCGACTGCTGATGGACGGTTTTACAGATTATTTCAGCGCCAATTCGATGTACGCCGCCTGGCAGGCGGGAATTCAGCCGGTTCCGCCCTACGTTGAGACAATGGACGACTCCGGCAAATGGATTCGTATTGTGGACGACATGGGATTTCCCGCAGGCCTGCCGCGGACGATGGTCGCAGACCTGACCGGGAAATTACCGCGTGGTTCGCGGTTCATCCGCATCACCACAAACCTGAGAATTTATTGGGACCGCATCCGCGTGGACAATTCCGCGCTGGATCTTCCATTCAAGCTGACAGAGGTGCCGCTCGCGGGCGCGCGCCTCGAGTTCCGCGGCTATCCGCGCGTCGTCGAAGGCAGCACGCGCAATGATTTGAGCTATGTGTATGAGGAGGTCAGCGCCAC
The DNA here is from genome assembly GCA_041497455.1 of Blastocatellia bacterium. Lineage (GTDB taxonomy): Bacteria > Acidobacteriota > Blastocatellia > UBA7656 > UBA7656 > Onstottus_A. The sequence continues at coordinate 2,081 of JBGQGO010000766.1, forward strand.
CGGCCCCTTCACACGCCAGATTGGCAATTACACGCGCTATGGCGACGTGACCGATCTCGTCCGCGCATCAGATGATGAATACGTTATCTTCGGCTCCGGCGACGAAGTGGCCGTGGATTTCGACGCCACTCATCTGCCAGACCTGCCCGAAGGCTGGACGCGCGACTATTTCTTCTACGCCGACGGTTTCGCCAAGGACATGGATTTTTACGCCGCTCACGGCGACACGGTCACGCCGCTCCCCTTCCACACGCTCAAGCCCTATCCGTATCCGGTCGGAGTTAGCTACCCAAAGGATGAGCGCCATTTGAAGTACATGCTCGAATACAACACGCGTGGCGTCGCCGGGCCGGCCGGTGACACTTTCCGCTTCCAATATCCGAAGCCTTAGGTTCTGGCGCCGTCCGACCGGTCGTGGGTCAATCTCCGGTAATCCGACTATACATCCATCTTGCTCATGAATCGGATGCACGGAAGCTATTGCGCAATGGAGCATTCAAGTAATACCATGCAGGAACGTTTCAGGACGGTTGATGATCAGAGCTCACCGGCGGGATCCTTGCGGGTTTTCAATAACCTAGAAGGTCGTGAAGGCCATCCGATTTGGGAGGTGTGTTAATGAAACGAACGATTCTA
>JBGQGO010000767.1:0-2700 GCA_041497455.1 Blastocatellia bacterium
CGCCTTCATAGGGTTTTTCTCTGGCCGAGTCGGGGATGATGATCCCGCCCTTAATGGTTTCCTTCTCCTTCGGCCGTTGGATCAGTAAGCGATCCTGAAGCGGTGTGATATTGACTGCCATGTTTTCAAATCCTCCGATGGGTTACTCAGAATTGCTCGAGGAGGAATGCAGCGGAGTAGGACTTCACGTGGCTTAGCACTCCTCGCAAGCGAGTGCTAATATAGCATGCCCGGCGCGACTGTCAAGGGAAAATGTGACGGTTTCGCACTCAGATTCCGGCTCTCGGAGTGCCATTAAGTAAAGCGTTTGCAATCATATACGTCATGTCGTGTTTTTCCGACACTTGGCCATTGAGTTGTAATTTCATCAGGGCTAGAATCCAAATCTCAGAGGCGCTTGGGTGCACTTTCTTTTCTACGCGCGCTTGATCAGCTTCACGGCTGGGACCCTGGTGTATCTGTTTCTTCTCGCCTTAATTCTGGGGCACCGTCGGCCGCGGCTGTTCGAACGGCTACTTTTTTTTCTCAACCTTTCGCTGTTCCTCATTTACGCGGGTGGTCTGCTCGAAATCAACGCGCAGATTCAATATGGCAGTCCGCCGGAAGCGACCAAGCTCTTCTATGAAGACTTGGCTGCTCTCGGGACACTGTTCATTCTGCCACTGGTTGCTCAGGCGCACATTGCCTACATGGGACAAGCGCAAAAAGCAACGATCCCTGCCTGGATGATGACGCTTTCCTACGCGCTTTTTCTGATGCCTGCGTGGAGGCTCGCGGAGGCCGCACTTGGGTCACACAATCACCCCGGGCAGAGGCTCGTGGTGTTTCTCTATGCTCTCGTGCGGGAAGCTGGCCCAACTATCGCGGCTGCTGCACTGGTTGCCATGCCCCTGCAGTTGAAGATTCTGGCCGCGAAGGTTCCGAGCGAGCGGAGCGTGTTTCGCTGGTTGTTTTCGGTGACGAGTCTGAGCGCAGTGATCTTGATTCTCCAACAAGTGATGGCGCCCTCGTCCGCTTGGACAGACAGCATTCAGACAGCAGTGGCGGTGATCGGCGTTTTGCCGGGAGCCGTGCTGATCTACTACTCGCTGCGGCACAACTTCCTGGATTTTGGCGCGCAACGAAATCTGGTATATGCGCTCTCGGCAACATTTCTGGCGCTGCTGTATCTTGCGCTGGTGCGGCGAGTCAGCGTGTGGCTCGAAGCAGTTTTGCCGCCCGAAGCGACGGCGAGCATTTTGCTCTTCGTGTTGATTTTTCTTTTTGAGCCGCTGGAGCGCGTGATCGGACCTGCTTTGCACCGCGCGCATCAAGAGCGATTTGGGCGCATGCAGAAACTGGCAGTCGAGCTTCAAGAGCGCGCGCGTCACGGCGAACTTGAGCCACTGGTGGCGCATGCGGAGCGCCGGGTTCGCGATGAATTGGGTCTTGCAGCGCTGCGAATTTCAATTCCGCGCGATCCGCAATGGAAACCGCTGGAAGCTCCCGGCGGACTCGGCCATGTGGTGCAAGTGCCATTGGTGCAGGACGGCAAAGAGATCGGCCTGCTGGAAGCTGCCTCGACCGGCTCGTACCTGACCGGTGAGACTACGGCAGCGCTCGAATTTCTCGCGGAGCAGTTGCCGGCGATGGTGGATTTGTGCCGCTTGATCGAGAACAAGCTGCGCCTGGAGCGCGAGCTGGCTGAGCGCGAGCGGCTCGCTCTGCTCGGCCAAATGGCTGCAAGCGTCTCGCACAATTTGCGCAATCCACTCAGTTCGATGAAAACGGTGTTGCAAGTGCAGCTCGAAAATCCAAATCTCCCGCTCGATGTGCGCCGCGACTGCGTGCTGGTGGTCACCGAGATTGACCGCATGAATGCGAAGCTTACGCAACTGCTGCGCTTCGCGAAGCCTTCGGTGAACGGCGAGCGCGTCGGCGCCATCGCGCTAGCAAGGCAGACGGCCATTCTGTTCCGCCACGACGCGGAGCGCCGGAATGTGCGGCTTGAATTCGATCAGCCGTCGGAAGAAATTCCCGTGGTCGCCTCCGAGGACGCGCTGAGCGAAGTATTGTCGAACCTGATCGTCAACGCCATTGAGGCGCAGCCGAACGGCGGACGGGTGCGCGTTGGCCTGGCGCGTCATGATGACCGACTGGAAATTCATGTGGAAGACGATGGCCCGGGAATTTCGCCGGAATTGCGCTCCAAAATATTTCAGCCATTTTTTACGACGAAAGCGACCGGCACCGGCCTGGGGCTTTCGATTGTCGCGCGGCGGGTGGCCGAAATGGGCGGCACAATCGCCTGCGAAAGCCCGCTGAAAAATGGGAAGGGAACGCTGTTTCGTTTGACCCTGCCGCTTGCGGAAGGAGAGGCGCGATCACGTGATGCGTACAATTCTAATCGTGGATGATGAACCCTCGGCGCGTTACGGCACGCGTCGCGCGCTCGAAGGAAAATACCGCGTCGTCGAGGCAGGCTCAGCAGCCTCCTCGCGTGAAGCCATCGTGAGCGAGCACCCTGATCTGATTCTTCTCGACCTGGTGATGCCTGAGGAAGACGGCCTCTCGTTTCTCCGCCGGCTGCGCGAAAACGGCAATGAAATTCCGGTGCTCGTTGTTTCGGCGCTGGACACGGCGAAGACGGCGGTCGAAGCTCTGCAAGCAGGCGCCGCGGATTACATCGTCAAGGGATTCGACATCGAGGAATTGCGCACG
>JBGQGO010000768.1:0-2700 GCA_041497455.1 Blastocatellia bacterium
CTATTCCGATGAGCCGCCCGAAGAGGTCCTGGACACTAAGGCCGCTGACAGCCCGCACTCAAACCTCTTGTGGATTGCCTCGGAACTCGGGCTGTCCGGGCTTGTGTTGTACATCGCCGCCAATCTGTATCTATTTCTGACGGGCTGGCGCGCGCTCAAACGAGCCGCTGACCAGCGGCAACGAATAGCAGCCTCATGCTTTCTTGCGCTGGTCGTCGCGTATTGGATACCCGGATTGACGGTGGCGAGCGGCTACTATTCGGACTTAAATCTTTACTTCCTCTTTCTGCTCGGAGCGTTGTCAACCCAGTTCTCTGGTGTGTCGACGGTATCGAGGCAATTTGAAGCCACGGTTGAATTCAGAGATTGAGACGCTCTCACACAATTCGAAGCAAGATTAGAGGCATGACGCCGCGCGAGCTTGCCGGCGAAGCCTCTCAACGCGCGCGCAGGCAGATCTCTCGAGCGATCAGCCGCGCCTCTGATAGCCCGCAAACAACCTATGTGTCGGACGCGGATCTGCAGCGCTCGCTCGGTGGCAAGTCGATCGCCGAGGTCGCTTCGACGATTCGAACGAGCCGCGAGCCGCGCGTCGTCCCTGGTCTCACCGACCTTGAATCGACAGTCGCCGCCGTCAAACAGTTCTTTCCTGATTCGATAAAACAATCCCGCCTCGAAGCGGAAGCCGTTCTCGATCACAGGGTCACGCTGTTCGGCCGCGCCTTTGATCTGGGCCCGAAGATTGATTGGCATCGTGACCCACAGGCGGATGTCCGATGGCCGCTTGTTCACTTCACCCGGGTTCCGCTGGTCCTGGGACAGGGCGCCGACGTGCGAGTGGTCTGGGAACTCAATCGTCTTCACCATCTGGTCACGCTTGGCCGCGCATACTTGCTGACGAGCGATGAGCGATACTCGGAAGAGTTTCTGCTTCAGCTCGCGTCGTGGTATGAAGACAATCCGCCACGCTTCGGCGTCAACTGGAGTATTGCGATGGAAGCGGGCATTCGCGCGGTGAACATCATCGCGGCGCTCGAAATGTTTCGTGGCTCACCGAACGTTACCGACCAGGCGATTGAGCTGATTCTGAAGATGCTGATCGCGCACGGGCGGTTCATCCGCGCGAATCTCGAGTTCTCTTATCGCACGACCAGCAATCATTACCTGTCGGACTTGATAGGTTTGTTCGCGATCGGCGAAACCGCGCCCGAGCTTCGAGAAGCGCGCGGCTGGCGCGACTACAGCGCGCCTCGGCTGGTGAAAGAGATGAACCGGCAAGTCCTTGCCGACGGCGTCGACTACGAGGGCTCGACTGGCTATCACCGCTTCGTGTTGGAAGTCTTTTCGCTCTTCTTTTCTTTGTGTCGTACAGGTGAATTTGATCCGGGCACGGCATTCCGCGCGCGCCTGGAAGCAATGTTCGATTTCGTCCGGTGTTACTTGAAGCCCGATCACACCGCGCCGGTGATAGGAGACTCGGATGACGGGCGGCTTATCAGATTCAAAGACCGGCCAGCCGTCGATCACTCCTATCTTATGTCGATCGGCGCGATCCTTGATCAAAACGGCACTTTCAAACAATCGAGCGAGATCGATGAAGAAGCGATTTGGTGGTTTGGCCAAGCGGGTCGCGAAACCTTTGAGCGCTTGCCGATCAATGAACGAAGCGCCAGCTCGCGCGCGTTTCCGCAAGCGCAGATATTCATCCAACGCGCCGGCGACTTGTATTCGATAATCGACTGCGGCGATCACGGCGCGCGCGGACGCGGCTCGCACGCGCACTCGGACGCGCTGTCTATCGAGGTGTTCGCGGTCGACCGAACTTTCCTTCGCGACCCGGGAACCTACGTCTACACGGCGAGCGAGGAGCAGCGCAATCTGTTCCGCTCGACCGCTTACCACAACACCGTTCGTGTCGATGGCGAAGAGATCAGCCAGGAAACCCCAGGCGAGCTCTTCGCGTTCGCCTCAAACGTCCGCCCGCACGTGAATCTGTGGGAGAGCACACCCGAACGCGATGTACTCGACGCCGAGCACTATGCATATCAGCGTCTCGCTTTGCCGGTCACTCATCGACGCATCGTAACGCTCGACAAGCGCAAAGGCTATTGGATCATCCGGGACATCTTCACCGGAGAAGGCAGTCATCGATTCGAGTTCTTCTTCAGCTTCGACGCCGGGCTTGAAGTCACGATCGACGCGGCGAACCGCGCGACCGCCGGGGACGAAAGAGCGGCGCTCACGATCGTCCCAGTTTGCGATATCGAACTTGAAGCTAAGATAGAACCTCGATGGATCTCACCGGCATACGGGACTCGTCTAAACTCGTCTGCTATCATCTACAGTCTTGCGGCGGAAGCGCCGTTGGAAGTGAGTTTTCAGTTGCAAGTCTCGAAGAACTAGTGACCTCCTAGTTTGTAGTTCGGCCTTCTTTGGACTGCGGCGGCAAGGTACTCCGCGACGCCGCTTTGGTTTCCGATTCGCAAAGAAAAAGCGGCGTCGCGGAGTACCTTGCCGCCGCAGTCCAAAGAAGGCCGAACTACGAACTGAGTCCTCTGTTTTATGTGCGGCATTTGCGGAATCTATGAATACGGCGTGAGCCAGCCGGCGGTTAGCGACTCGCTCGTCGTGCGCATGCGCGACACGATGACTCATCGCGGACCCGATGACGCCGGTGTGTACGTGACCGAAGACCGGCGC
>JBGQGO010000769.1:0-2695 GCA_041497455.1 Blastocatellia bacterium
ATGGTTGAAGAAGTGCGCGGGCTCGGATATCTAATCGGAATCAAGTTCCTAAGCGGAAATGCGAAGCCATATCAGCAAGCGCTGCTCGAACGAAAGATAATCACCGGGCTGTCGGAGGACCCGAGTGTTTTGAGGCTGCTGCCGCCGCTGACGCTCAAGCGCCCGGAGATTGATTTGTTTTTGGATGAGTTGAGCGGAATAGACCACGGATGACACGGATTGGGCGGATCGGCACGGATCTGATCCGTGTTAATCCGTCCAATCCGCCCAATCCGTGGTCGATGAGACTCTCGAAACCCATGAACCTGAGAGGAAAAGACTTTCTAAGCACCGCCGACTTTACGCTCGACGAGCTGACTTCGCTGATCGACCTCGCCGCGAAGATCAAGGCAGGCGACTATCGCGAGCGCCCACTCCAAGGCAAGAGCGTCGCGCTTGTGTTCTTTAACCCGTCGCTTCGCACTCGCGCGTCGATGGAGATTGCGGTCTACGAGCTAGGCGGCAACGCGGTGACCCTGGATATCGGCAAGGGCACGTGGAGTCTCGAGCACCTAGAAGCTGTCGTGATGGATTCCGATAAGACCGAGCACATCAAGGAAGCCGCGCGGGTGCTATCACGGTACGTAGCGGCGATTGGCGTGCGAGCATTCCCTGAGATGAAGAACTACGAAGACGAGATGACCGATCCGGTCGTTCGCGGTTTCGCCGAGCACAGCGATGTTCCGGTCTTCAATCTCGAATCATCGCGGCATCATCCGTTTCAGGCGCTGGCCGACGCGATGACCATTCGCGAGAAGCTCGGCGGGTTCTCGCATCAACGAGTGGTGCTGTCGTGGGCTTATCACCCGAAGCCGCTGCTGATGGCTGTCCCGAATTCGTTCGCGTTGATCGCTGCGCAGTGCGGGCTCGATTTGACGATCGCCTGTCCGCCCGAATACGACCTCGGCGATGAAGCGATGGCCGAGATTGAAGCGGGGGCGCAATCCAGCGGCGGCCTCGTGACAATATCGCGCGACCATCGCAAAGCATGCGAAGGCGCTCGGATCGTTTATGCAAAAAGCTGGGGCAGCAAGGATTTCTACGGCCGCGCCGAAGAGGACATCGAGCTTCGGCAGCAATACAAACACTGGCGCATCGACGAAGAAGTGATGCGCTCGACGGACAACGGTTGGTTCATGCACTGTCTTCCGGTTCGTCGAAACGTAGTCGTGACAGACGGGGTGTTGGATGGGCCGCAGAATGCGGCTATCGATGAAGCCGAGAACCGCTTGCACGTGCAGAAAGCGGTGCTGGCATCAATACTCTAGCGCTTTGCGTCTTTGCGGAACTCTGCGTCTTTGCGCGAAACGATCGCTCAATTCGTCAAGCTCGGTTTCGCGCAAAGACGCAAAGCCCCGCAAAGACGCAAAGGCAAAATCTCGAATATCGGTTATTAGCAATGATACAAGAAAGACTCGATCTCCTCCGTGAAGCGCTGCCTTACATTCAGCGATTCAAAAACAACATCTTCGTCGTCAAGCTGTCGGGGAAAGTCACCGAAGATCAAGAGCAGCTCAACTCGCTTGCCGAAGAGATAACGCTGCTTCAGCAGGTGGGCATTCACGTGGCCGTGATTCACGGCGGAGGCAAGCAACTCACCACGATAGCCGAGCGGCTGGGCATCGCTCAACGGATCGTCAACGGCAGACGCGTAACCAGCACGGAGACGCTCGAAGTTGCGAAGATGGTCTTCGCCGGGCAGATCAACCTGGACATAGTCTCGGCGTTGCGCGGGTGCGGCTGCGAAACGGTGGGGCTGTCGGGTGTTGATGGAAACATCATTCACGCGCGCCGGCGCGAGATTCAAAAAGTGCTCAATCAAGAGACCGGCGAGGTCGAGACCATCGACTTTGGACACGTTGGCGACATAGTCGAGATCAACGTGCGCCTGCTGCGGTTGTTGCTGGACAACGCCTACGTTCCGGTGATTTCTTCGCTTGGCGCGGACGAACAAGGTAACATCTACAACATCAACGCCGACACGATAGCCGCCGAGATCGCGGTTCATCTTCAGGCCGAGAAGCTCATCCTGCTTACCGACGTCGATGGCATTTTGCTGGACCGTGACGATCCATCGTCGAGGTTATCGCGACTGACCGCCGACGAAGCTGAGCGGCTGGTGCGAGACCGTGTGGTTTCCACGGGTATGCTGCCGAAAGTCGCGGCGATCGCCTCCCTTATTCGCCGCGGAGTTCGCAGCGCTCACATAATCAACGGCTCGAAGCGCAACGCACTGCTGCACGAAGTCTTCACCGACGAAGGCGCGGGCACGATGATCACGAACTGAATCAAGGCCAGATTCGCTCTAAACGGTGTAATTGTATGACTCGAAATCAATGCCGTTAATGACTAAAGATTTCATCAGCTCCTCAGGTTCTGATTAACACCCAACTTCAGTTGGGTGCTGCGGGCCGTCACGTCGGGCATAACCGTTTTAACGGTTTGCCCGCACTCGGAGCATACACTGTTAAACAGTTCGAGATCGCTCTCCGCCGGGCCACACCTCACTGAAGTGAGGTGTTAATGAAACAATCCGTTTCCGGATTTGGGAATGGTCAGCGCTCGTTGAGACTGCATGTGAGCGCACATTGCGGTTATACTGTCGGCGAATTCCCTTCAGGAGGAACCGTAATGACTCGAGGCATTCGATGCACAA
>JBGQGO010000770.1:0-2682 GCA_041497455.1 Blastocatellia bacterium
CCTCCCTACATCATCTATCGCATCCTCACGAGCACGGTCTTCGGCTTCAACGTCCCTGCCTCCCGTGTCAATCAGACGAGCTATGCCGATGCCGTACAGCATTGCGTGGATCAGGGCATCTTGGTCTCCGTGACGTACACGACCGAGGACAATCTGCTCTCGGTCATCGATGAACTCTGTTCGCTCTACGGCGGTTTTCTCGTCGATGATGCTGGCATTATCAAGTTCGGAGTTGTCCGTTCGACCGACACTCCCGATCCCATCGTGATCGACAATAAGCGCTTGCTCTCGCCGGGCAAGGGTCAGCCTCCCGTGATGGTGCAGAAGGGCGCTGTGCAGGACGGCTACAACAAAGTGAAGATGAACTACATCGACCGTCAACTCGATTACAAGCAGAACCAAATCGAAGTGTCGGACGAAGTTGACATCGACATCAATGGGCCGCGCGTCAAGGAATTCCCGGCGACCTACGTGATGGCGGGATCGCTCGCGAACATGATGGCCGAGCGGGCGCTGTGGACGAACCTCTACGGTCGCGACATCTACTCGTTTAAACTCGGTGCGAAGGATGCGCATCGCCAGCCCGGTGATGTGATTACGCTCGTCGATAGTTATCATCTGTTGTTGCGGGGCGGCACTATCGCTCGCATCATGAAGTGGAAGGAAAGCAAGCGTCTCGAATTCGATGTGCAGGCCGTGCAAGTCATTCCTTATCAGCACACGGCGAACCATGATTGGACGAATGTGACTTCGGCTGATCCCGGCAACAATCTCGTGTCGAGTGTGATGCCGCCTTTGGCGCAGCGCATGTACGAAGTGCCGAAGGAATTTCAAGGCGCGAAGGCCGAAGTATATGTCGGCTACAATCAAGCCACGGCGATCATGGGTGCGCAGCTTTATCTCTCGTTCGATGCCGGCGCTTCCTATTTGCTGACGCAGGATGTGCAGCCATACATCATCTCGGGTATGTGGCCGCAAGGACTTGAGAACCGTCCGAACGGTTTCTGCGAACGCGATGTCGAGTTCTATTTGATGCCGGCGAGTGGCTTCAATGTCGCGACACCTATCTTCGCGCAGACGCATGATCTCGATGACGTGAGCCAAGGCATCAGGGCTGCGGGCGGCGGCGTTCTGATCTGCGGTTCCGAAGCTCTCGCGATTGAAGAACTCACCCTGCTTGGTCAGAACCATTACCGGGCGAAGCGGCTCTTCCGTGGCTGGGGTGGCACGCCGATCAGCAATCACAACAGCGGCACTTACTGGCATTATCATCAGGCCGGCATCTTCAATTACGAGATCACGGAAGACAAGATCGGAACGGTACTGTATTACAAAGTCGCACCATACAATTTTGCTGGCGTCGTGACCGATCTCGCATCGCTGACGGCCGGATCGTATCAGATCAAGGGTCTCTATTGGCTTCCTCGCGTGCAGCCGCGCGATAAGACATGGGTGCAATCGGCAATCAACTGGCCGCGTTCGGCCGACATCGGAGATCGCGCCCTCTTCAATACTGTGAGCGGCGGCTGCGATGTGACGTTCACGTGGCCGCAGGCCGCACAGGCCGAGGGTTTCGGCGCGGGCGGATATGGAGGCGGCGGCTATGGGCACTTCGCGGCCGATATCCTCACGCCTTCTTGGCGCGTCAACGTCTATTCCACCAATGGCTTCAGCGTCCGCTCTTCTGTTGTCAACACCGGGTTCTTCACGTATGATCTGCCCACGAATTCAGCGGACTTCAGCGGGTTTGCGCAAGACCTTTGGCTTCAGATTACGCCTTTCACAGTCAAGGGCGACGGGCCTGTAGCGGATGTTCGTACTCTCAAACTCTTTTGGTGATCCATGAGCGACAATCAATTCATTACACCCTCACAGGGACAGGCCGATTGGGACGCAAGCCTTACGGCTGATCTCGGCATCTTGGAGCGCGGTTTCCATTGGACCGAACGCGCGGGCGTTGCGATCAACACCGGGAATGTCGTGTGGTTGAGCAGCGGCGGCTTTGCATATCCGTTCGATCCGAACTCGAAGGATGTCTTCCCTCATGGGCTCGCTTTTACCGCCGCGTCATCTGGCGATGCTCTCACGGCTCTTGCCTGGGGTATCGTTCGCAGTTTGGGGATCAACTCGCCTGCTATTTCCGGCCAAGCGCTTTATGTTTCCCCTCTCACTCCTGGCCTTGTTGTTGGTTCCTACGTTGGCGCGGATCGTCAAATCGGGTGGGGCCTGCTTGGCAATGGCGTGCTGTTCAATCCTAGCAAGAACCGCGCTCCCAATCCTGATTTTCTATTCACTAATACTTTTGTTGCCGGTGCTGCGGTCAACACGGGTTACGCGGTATGGCTCAACGCTGCAAATCAGGCGGTTCACTTCGATCCAAATTCCGAGAACATTCAGCCGCACGGGATCGCGCTGACGGGCGCAGCCGGCGTTGGATCAGGCTTCGTTGCCCTGCTCAAGGGCATCGTGCGCTCACTCGGTATCACTTCTGCGGCCGGGATCAATCAGCCGGTCTTCACTTCTGCATTGACGCCGGGCATTCTTGTGGGATCGTACAATGGTGCGTTCCGCCGCGTGGGAACGAACGTGGGCACCTTCGCGATCATGATTGATCCGCAGGGGTTCAACTATCTTCCCGAGACGTTGAACTCTTCCATCTCGATTGCTGCGGTCACGGGATCG
>JBGQGO010000771.1:0-2681 GCA_041497455.1 Blastocatellia bacterium
GAGCGAAGCGCCGCGAGGTTTCACAACTCGTCGGGAATAGTTACGAGCCCACTTCGGCCTACCTGATCTACTTAAAGCGTCGCCCTGGTAGCCTCAGAAGGTACGATGCGTGCTGCGGCGAATGAACAGCAGGTGATAGAGGGCCAGTAAAACTAACGCTCCGAGTATCGACACGATCCATCCAGCAGGCTGGCCGGGCTTGTAGAATCCAACTGCCGCTCCGATGTAACTGCCCAGGAACATACCGGCAATACCCAGCAGAATGGTAATGATGAACCCGCCAGGATCGCGGCCAGGCATCAAGAGCTTGGCGATCACACCAATAATCAGACCCGACACAATCAACGCAATAATGCTCATAAGGCTAGCTCCCTTCTTTCTTTCACCAGCTTATCAAGCGAATGATATGCCTACTCCTCGTGGGTTTCTGTTCACTACTGGACAGTTTCGAAAAGAATTGTCCTTAGATGTCACAGCAAGTGATGTGAAGCGACCTCTGCCGCATTATTGGATGGAACTGATTGGCTGCTCTTCAAGCGATTGATCGTCCGGGCCACATCAGACCCTGGGCGCATGTCCGTTGTTTGCCGGAGAGCAAGGTTGCGACGAGAGGGCAGACGTGTCCGCCCTCTCGAAATTATGGGCACTACCTACCTCAAGCCTTGGCAGCAAGCTTGTGGAGTGTCGAAGTGGAAAGCTCGAAGGTCTCGACCTTAGGAGTTCCCTCGACGAACTTCGCCGCGATCTTCAGCACCTCAGGATACCCGGTCCGGTTGTAATTCTCGCAGTTCTCTTTCGTCTCCCAGAAGCTGATTGCTAACGCTTCCGAGCGCTCCGGGGCGACGAACGTGATCTCATCACGGAAGCCCGGCTGCTTGCGAAGCAGTGGGAGAATCTCGTTCTCAACCAAGCGGTTAAATTCTGGCGCGGTATTCGCCTTCAGTTTCATGGTCACATTACGTGTAAACATTTTAGCTCCTTTGTAGGTGAGCTGTTGGATTCAGATGGACTGGATCATTCCAGAGAAGCTGAAGAAGGGAGTAAGCTATGCTCGGTTCGTAGAAACTCTATGGATAAGCTAGTGATTTGTCAAACAGAAGATAGTGAAATAGTCCTCTTGCAGTCGTGAAGTGTCGAGCGGATTCGCTCTCAAAGCGGTGTTTTGCTGGTGTTAGCGCGCAGCAGTGAATCATAAATAAAAGTGAAATAAGAATGGCTGACTCGTACAATGAATCCAGCCAGATCATCGCGCGTCCGAACGGATGTCACCAAGAACAACTCCAAGGCTGATCGAGAAGATGATGGCGCGCATTACGTCACCGCATGCGGGCAAGAGGCTCAAAGGGAAGGTCGGCGACATGCGCAAGTACTTCGGCTCCAAAGAGCACGTTGAAAAGGCCAAGGCGAGGCAGGGGCTCACTACCGCGTAATCTTGTCGTTCGAGTGATCGAGATGAATTCCGGTCGCAGAAAAGTCACAAAAACAGAAAAGGCAGGCGAGCTAAACCTGCCTTAAACGTTTAATCTAAAGTGCGCCCGGCACGACTCGAACGTGCGACCTCTTGCTTCGTAGGCAAGCGCTCTATCCAGCTGAGCTACGGGCGCATACGGGAAACTGACTGCTTCAAAGCGCTGTTGTTGCTCAGGGATTATTGCAAAGGCTCGCGGAGAGTGTCAACGAAGCGTGATCCGTGCTTGTGATTCGTGAAACGTGATCCGTGATTCGTGACAGCAGCAAGAAGTATGGTTCGCGACGAGTCGCGCAGCAACGCAGTTGCTACTCAGCACGCGGGGTGATAAGCAATTCACCATGAAGCGGAAAGTCTCGATCGATAGACCGCATAGTCCAGAATCGATTCCATACATCATTCAGAATCTCAAAGCGGTCTACGGCGTGCCGAAGCCTCAGCGCGGGCTCGATCCGCTCGATGTGCTGATCGAAACCATACTCTCGCAATCGACTACGAACGCGAACAGCGATCGCGCGTTTGAGAGCTTGAAGCGGCGCTTTCCGAACTGGGAAGCCGCGCGGCGCGCGCGAGTCACTTCAATCGAAGCGGCAATAAGATCGGGCGGGCTCGCAACGCAGAAGTCGGTTCGCATCAAAGATCTGCTCAATGAAATCCACAAGCGGCGAGGATCACTCGATCTCTCGTTTCTTACAACAGCCCCGCTCGAAGAAGCCAAACAGTTTCTCGCGAGCTTCAAAGGCGTCGGGCCCAAGACCGTCGCTTGCACGCTGCTGTTCGCTTGCAACCGGGCGGTCTTTCCCATCGACACGCACATCTTTCGGATAGCTAGACGACTCGGACTGATTCCTGAAAAGTGCTCGGATGAAGAAGCTCATCGCCTGATGGGCGAGATGATTCCGGTGAAGCGCTACTTCGAAGTGCACATCAATCTCATTCGTCACGGCCGTCGGGTCTGCCGGCCGCGCGATCCGCTGTGCGAGCAGTGCTGTCTGGTTGATTACTGCGAGTACTACAACAACCGTTAGATAGCAAGAAACCGGATGCCACCGGCTTGTCCGGTGGAGCATCACGTTAGTTGGTAATCAGCGGGGGCGGCACCTTATTTGGACTGCGGCGGGCCTCGTTGGGTTGGCGCCGCTGTTGGTGTGCAGGGGTCCGGTATCAAAAGCGGCGGCAAAGCACAGAGGGCCGGCGCAGTCGAAATATGGCC
>JBGQGO010000772.1:0-2676 GCA_041497455.1 Blastocatellia bacterium
ACGGGCAGATATTCATGCGAACCGCACAGTATCTCTACTGTATCGGTAAGCGCGTATCGCGCTAGTTCAGGGTTTCTGGTTTCTGGTTTGTGGCCTCTGGGTACTTGTGGTTTGGCGAGTCGTAAAACCAAAACCAGAAAATGGAAACCAGAAACCCTGAACTCTGAACCACGACACGATCCTTTTGGAGAAATCTCGATGATCAAGAAAACGATGACAGCGGTCTTTCTAAGCTGCGTGCTGCTTACGACGGCGACGGCTCAGAACAACTGGGCGCAGTTTCGTGGACCCGGCTCACTTGGCGTCGCTGAAGACCCAAGCCTTCCAGACACCTGGAGCACTACTGAAAACGTCGCGTGGAAGACTGAGATTCCAGGCACCGGTTGGAGTTCGCCTGCCGTTTGGGGCGACAACATCTTTGTGACCTCGGTCGTCAGCTCGGTCGAAGGCGAGAAGCCGAAAAAGGGTCTCTACGCTGGCGGCGAACGCAAACCACCGGCTGACATCCACCAGTGGATGGTCTACTGCGTCGACTTCAAGACCGGCAAGATTCGCTGGCAGCAAGAAGTCAAGAAGGGTCCGCCCGAGATCGCGCGCCACTTGAAGAACAGTTATGCTTCCGAAACTCCGGTGACCGACGGGGAGCGTGTCTATGCTTACTTCGGCAACGTAGGGCTGTTCTGTTTCGACATGAACGGCAAGCCGCTGTGGTCAAAGAAATGGGGCCCGTTCGCGACCCGATTCGGTTGGGGCACGGCTGCGTCGCCGGTGCTCTACAAGGACCGGCTCTACATCGTGAACGACAACGACACCGAATCCTTTATGGTCGCGTTGAATTCGAAGACCGGCGAACAGATTTGGCGAGTTGAAAGAGAACAAGGCACCAACTGGGCTACGCCATACGTGTGGGAGACCGGCTCGCGGACCGAGATAATCACGCCGGGAACAAAGAAAGTCAGGTCTTATGATTTGAACGGCAAGCCGCTGTGGGAGTTCAGCGGGATGTCTTCGATCTCGATACCGACTCCGTTCTCACGGCACGGACTGGTCTACATTGCGTCTGGCTACGTAGGCGATCAGCTCCGGCCGGTGTACGCGATCAAGCCGGGCGCTTCGGGTGACATATCGCTCAAGCCGGGAGAACAGAGCAACAGCTTCATCGCGTGGTACCAACCGCAGGCGGGGCCTTACAATCCGTCGCCGATCGTTTACGGCGACTACTACTACACGTTGTACGATCGAGGCTTTTTCACCTGTCACGATGCGAAGAACGGGAGTGAGATTTATCCCAAGGCGAGAATCGATCCTGGTGTGAACGCGTTCACGTCGTCGCCGTGGGCTTACAACGGAAAGATATTCTGTTTGAGCGAAGACGGCGACACGTTTGTGATTCAAGCGGGCAAGGAATACAAGCTGCTGGGCAAAAACTCGCTGGATGAGATGTGCATGGCTACGCCGGCGATCGTGCGAGGGAGCTTGATCATCCGCACGGCTTCGAAGCTCTATCGAATCACGAAGGGTGGAACTCCGAAAGCTTAGAAGGGTAAGAACAGAACTCAGTAGCATGCCATAGTGGAGTTATAGCTGCTGGGAGAGACTCATGAAGAACCTTGGCGTCATTCTGATAACAGCATTCTGCGCCCTTGCCGCGTACGCTCAGATTCAGCAGGAGCAACCGGCCATTTTCAACTTCACACGCGTGAGCGATCAGTATTGCACGGGTGGACAGCCGAAGCTTGAGGCTCTGGAAAAACTGAAGTCGGAAGGCGTGAAGTCGATCCTCAACCTCAGACAACCCAGCGAGCACCGCGCAGCCGATGAAGAAGCTAAGGCAAAAGAACTCGGCCTCAAGTACTTCAACATCCCGGTAGTCTACGGCGCGCCTAATGAAGAGCAGGCCACCGAGTTCCTTAAGATAACCGACGATCCTGCAAACCGCCCGATCTTCATTCACTGCACCGCGGCGATTCGGGTCGGCGCGTTCTGGATGATCCGTCGTGTGTTGCGTGACGGCTGGACGGTTGAGGCCGCGGAGGAAGAAGCGAAGAAGATCGGCCTACGGGAGGCGCCCCACCTGACTGAGTTCGCGAAGAATTACATCGCGAAGTACGGAAAGAAGTAAGCGCTGGCTTCGAAGCAGCGGTCGTTCGCCTTTCTCTCAAGGAAGCTTTGAAGAATGTAGCGTAGACTGTCCAGTCTGCGCGTGGTTCCGAATGGGCTTAATCAGAATGCGCAGACTGGACAGTCTACGCTACAGCCTGGCGAGTTGCACCAACCTGGCTCGCGCCTCTTCGGTTGTGTGGATAGGCGAGTCGAAATCGATTCTCAATTTGCGCTTGTCAGCTAAGAGATCAAATCCCTCGCTATCGATTCCGGTCATTGTTACGGCTTCGGCCTCCGCCCTGCCAAAGACTTTGCGGTAATGAAACAACGCCTGCTGGTGATCTCGATTCATATGCTCAATGATCCCGCGCTCGGTTTCACGAAAAGGATTCTTGACGAGCATCGCGTCCGGCTCGATCCAGAATATCTGCCCGAACCCGCCGATGAAGCGCGCTCTCCGAAGACGAATTCGATAGAAAGAGAAGTCATGCGTTTCGAAATACGAGTCCGCAGACGGGAAGTAACGCAGGTACCGATCGCGCGTCTCGGTGTCAGATGGATCGACGAACTCCG
>JBGQGO010000773.1:0-2676 GCA_041497455.1 Blastocatellia bacterium
AACCAGGCTTCTGAGTCGTCGGCGATGGCTTATCTGCAGAACCGTCACGAAGAGCAAGAGCGCGCCGAAGCTCGCGTGCGAGCGCACCTCTTGAAGTATCACGTCGACGTGGTGAACGTTTTGATTTGTCACATTCATCTGCCCGAAGATTTGATGAAAACTCAAACCGAAAAGATCCTCGCCGAGCAGAAGTTGAGCATGTTCAACGCGCAGCGTGAAGCTGAAGAGCGGCGCATTCAATTGGAGAGGACCAAAGCGCAAGCCGACAATCAGGTCTCGTTGATGGCAGCGACTGTTGGCGTCGAGATCGCCGGCAAGCGCTCGGAGCAACGCAAAGCGGAAGGCGAAGGCGAAGCGAGCTACATCCTGGCTACAGGCACAGCCGAAGCGGAGAAAGTCCGTTTGATGGGTGAAGCGCAAGGCGTGGCTTATGCGCAGCAGGTCAACGCCATCGGCCCGCAAGGCGTCGCTCTGATCGAGACGTTGAAGGTAATCGGCGAAAAAGGAGTGCGCATCACTCCCGACGTGATGGCTTCCGGCGGCTCGGGCGACGGATCAGGCAACATTGGCACTCTACTGTTGCTGAATCTGTTTCGAGAGCGACTCGAACTCGGAGCTAAACCCAACAACGGCGCGCCCGTGGCGTCTAAGACTAAGTGACCTTTTGGAGTGCGCCGCCACCCAGCGTATTGCCAGCACGCATCAAGGCGGCGGCGCTTTGGCTGTTGGCTAAGCCTCTGTTGGTAGATTGGTCGTCCCTTCTATTGGTACCCTTACTGACAAAGCCAAAGCGCCGCCAGTGAGTCTCCCGGCCAGATACAGACTTAGGGCGGCGCGCTCCATATGGAGTTCCTTATCTCTTTCCAATGAGGCTATCAGCCGATATAATCCCTTCGCCGCTCACCGACAGAGCGAAATTCTAGTCAACTGTTAGGATTGCCCTTCGTCCCGGAATGAACCGTTTAACTGCACAAAACGTCAAGCTTTCCCTCGTAGGTCTCGCCGGCGTCATGCTGATTTGCCCCGCGCTGCTCTCGCCCTGTGTGGTTTCCTCTGATAGCAGCAAACAAGCCCAGATCGGGGCCGTTCCCAATCAGAAAATGATCCTCTTCAAACGGGGGGCTGTGGACACCGAGGCGAGCACCGACCTGGACACTTCCAAAGAAGACCAGCAGGGGATGTCCGCGATGAGCGCTTCAGCCGTGAAGCAGACACGCGTCGTTCAGTTCGCCGGCCCCATCAAGCGCGAGTGGATCGATGCGCTTCGAACAACCGGCGCCGAGATAGTTGGTTATGTTCCGAACAACGCTTATATCATTCGAGGCGCCCAGCACGAGCTCGCTCGAGTGGCGGCGCTCGACGCGGGGAAAGACTGGGACGACGCGAGGCCCGTCCGATGGATGGGACGCCTTCTTGCGGTTCAAAAGCTCGACCCGGCATTCACCGACGAAATGCTTGGCGCGATCGGAACCAGAGTGGAGGCTGAGATCGAGTTGATCGATTCAGCCGATTCCGAGGCGGCGATCGAGACGATCAACAGGCTAGTCTCGAGCGTGAACCGTGAGCCGAGAAGGTTCCTCAACTACGTGGTCCTTTCGGTCACGGTGAGTGCGGAACGATTATTGGAGATAGCCGGTCTTGATCAAGTGCTGTTCGCCGGCCCGGCGTCTGAGATGAGGCTACAGGACGAGCGAGGCGCTCAAATCGTCGCAGGAAATCTCAACGCGGACGGAACGCAGCCGAGCGGACCAGGCTACCTGTCGTGGCTCGCTTCGAAGGGGTTGGACGCTCAAGCCGATTTTGTCATCGACTTTACCGACTCAGGGCTGGATCGTGGTTCGACCGAAGCGTTTCTGCTTCATCCGGATTTTCTCGACTCTGCACTCCAGAGCCGTGTGGCCTACAGCATCAACTACGCGGGTGACGGACTTAAGGATGATCGCCGCGGGCACGGCACGATCGTAGCTTCGGTTGCCGGCGGGCGAGGCGCGATCAGCCGCGAGGATGCGCCGGGCTATATGTACGGGTTGGGCGTCGATCCTGCGGCGCGGCTGGGGGCCTCTCGAATATTCGATCGGAGCGGTAAGGTGTCTGGCCAGCTTTCCTTCACCAACGTCGCATCCGCGGCCTACGCGGCAGGCGCTCGCATATCGAACAATAGCTGGGGCAACTCTTCTAATACCTACGACTCGACTGCGCAGGAATACGATTCGCTTGTTCGGGACGCCCGACCGGCGGCGCCTGGCAATCAAGAGATGACCTTTATCTTTTCAGCCGGCAACTTCGGCGCTGGCGGACATGTAAGCTCGCCTGGAACCGCGAAGAACGTCATCACCGTGGCCGCGAGCGAGAACTACAGGCCGGAAGGAATCGACGCCTGCAACCTCGACGGCGGCGGCAACATAGGGCCCGACGGCGCAGACAACGTTCGAGACATCTTGCGGTACTCATCGGGAGGGCCAACGTCTGACGGCCGCGCAAAGCCGGATATCACTGCGCCGGGAACACACGTTTACGGCGCCGCGTCTCAAGCGCCCGGGTTCTTCGGCGACGGCCTGTGCGCGGGCGCGGGCCTGTTTCAGCCGCCCAACCAGTCGCTTTACACGTGGTCGTCAGGAACGAGTCTCGCAGCGCCGCACGTCTCGGGAGCGGCCTCGCTCGCGAGAAGGTTTTTCG
>JBGQGO010000774.1:0-2673 GCA_041497455.1 Blastocatellia bacterium
ACACCTCAGTGTGATTAGCGCTCTTCGCTCCTCTTCATAACGGCCTGCGCAACGAAGCGCCGTTGAATACCAGCAACAACAAGAACTTCAAGGAACGCGGCACGGCTTTCGACATTCGCCGGGTCGCGTCCCGGGCTCTTGGAATTCACGCAATAGTGATGCCGATCTGTTTCGAATGAGATCGCGCGCGAACCAAAGTCGCCATAAAGTTGAGCATTCAGGTGTTTCCCACTAGGCCGCGCTTAGATTAGATCAACGCGTGCGAATGGTATCCCGAACTGATGCGTACTCCTTCTCAAGCCCTTGCGTGAAAGCGCCCATTTCTTGCCGATACTTGGCAGCAACGTGGCGATAACGAAGGCAGATGACCGCCACTGCAGAGATTTTGTACTGCGTTTCTCGCGCTCGCTCGCATCGCGCCCGCGCGCGGGCAAGGTTGTGACAGCACGCACATACAAACTTGACGGAACCTGATATGTTGGAGGGGTGAACTGAGCGCTCACCGAGAAGGGGAGGAAAAACTATGAACAGCCAACAATCGAAACGCTTATGCCTTTGCACCTTTGCAGCTTTGATCGTGTTTCTGTTGAACACAAGCGCAATTGCGCAGCGGGAGCCGAACCGGATTGACCGAAACGGGCGCGATGTGACAATCCTGGTTACGGTACATCCGCATAACGATCGCTCGCGAGCTCTGGCCGATAATCTGAAGCCCGAGGATTTCACCGTGCGCGAGAACGACCGTTCGCAACGAATCACCTCAGTCAAGCGGCCAACCGAAGCGCCCCTGATCCTTGCCGTCCTTATCCAAGATGATCTGGTCTCGCGAGTCAGCAATGAGATTCGCGGGATCAAGGATTTCATCAGGCGCCTGCCCGACGGCTCGCGTGTGATGACCGGATATATCACGGTGGGTAGTTTGCGCATCGCGCAAGACTTCACCGCGGATCGCCAGCGCGCCGCGGAATCGCTGCGCATACTAATAAGCAGCAGCTCGGCATCGCCATTCAATCCATACGTTGAAGTGCTCGATGCACTGGGCCGCTTTGAGTCACAACCTGCCGGGCGGCGCGTGGTGCTTCTGGTTTCGGATGGGCTTGATGTGTCGCGCGGATTCCGCAGCGCCAGCCCGATGCTCTCGATGGATCTCGATCGCGCTATCGACGACGCGCAGCGTCGGGGAATCTCGGTCTTTACCATCTATGCGCCGTCAGTGGGTCTGACGGGCATCAGCCACCTCGCAATGAATTTTGGGCAAGGATCGCTCAACCGTATCGCGGATGAGACCGGTGGCGAAGCATTCTTCTCCGGCACCGACTTTGTCTCGTTTGATCCGTACCTCAGAGAGTTCAATGAGTTGCTAGGTCGTCAATGGCTGATCTCCTATCGCAGCTCGAATGTCGAACCCGGCTTTCGAAAGATTGAGGTCAAAACCGAGTACGATTTGGAGCTTCTTCATCCCTCCGGCTATCGCTTAAGGGGTAAAGATATTCCCCGGCCATAAGGACTAGTGAGGCGCGCCGTCGAACGGAGGTGACGGATGAGAAGCGGGAAGCGATATTCGAATGTGACCTTTTCCAAGCGAGTTGATCACGAGGCGGGGCGCCATCGTGCGCCGCGCGCGCCTGCTGAACCGGCGAAATGCAGTGTGTGCGGGGCGGTTTACTCTGATCGGCGTTGGACGCCAGCCGGCACATCAAAGAAAGGCGCCAAGCACAAGCACTGGCATCCAGCGGCTATCATAGTATGTCCCGCCTGCACGAAGCAGCGAGAAGGACTTCCTTCCGGATTTGTTTACGTCTCTGGCGATTTTCTACCATCGCATCGCCTGGAGATCGAGCGTCTCCTTGACAAGGAAGCTGAGCGCGCAGCCGTTGATAATCCGCTCGCGCGGATAATGACGCGGGAGATCGACGAGAACGGGCGACTGGTTATCTCAACAACTACCGAGCATCTTGCCCAGCGGTTAGGCCATGCGCTCGAGAAGGCTTTCGAAGGCGAGGTCCGCTATGACTTTTCGCACGAGAACAAACTCGCCCGGGTCTATTGGCATCGGGATTGAACCAACCCAGCGCAATCTTGACTTCGCGCTCCAGGAGGAACTTCAATGAGTCAAACAAAAACAGAATTCAGGCTTGTGCGTGATGTCCTGATCCCATCAGGCAAAGTCCAACTGGAAGGCGAGCTCAACATCCCGGCAGGAGCGAGCGGTGTTGTTCTCTTTGCGCACGGGAGCGGAAGCAGCCGTCACAGTCCGCGCAACAAGTACGTTGCGCGAACCTTGCACGATTCCTCCGTAGGCACACTGCTCTTCGATCTGCTGACGCAGGAAGAGGAGGAAGAAGAAAAATACACCCGCCACTTACGGTTTGACATAAGTCTGCTTTCGAAGAGGCTGATTGATGCAACCAATTGGCTCAAAACGCAGGCGGAGGTTCAGAGCTTGCCGATCGGCTACTTCGGTTCGAGCACAGGGGCCGCGGCGGCGCTGGTCGCAGCCGCGGAGCTTGGTGAACAGGTTGCGGTCGTCGTATCGCGCGGCGGAAGGCCCGATTTAGCCGGAGCATCGCTTCCTATGGTAAAGGCATCGACACTGCTGATCGTTGGCGGGCGAGACGAGCAGGTCATAACCGTGAACTGGGACGCTTACGGGCGGCTTCGCTGTGAAAAAAA
>JBGQGO010000775.1:0-2671 GCA_041497455.1 Blastocatellia bacterium
ATCACCATTCTCGGCGCCAACTTTCTGCCCGGGGCGCGCGTTCGCATCGGCGGGGTGCCCGTGACTATCACTGAAGTAACCAGCAACAGGATCAGAGGCATCGTCAACGGCCGCTCAGCCGGCATGATTGATCCGGTCAACGTGGCCGTCACCAATATCGACGGGCAAAGCGCTGTGCTGAAGAACGGCTTCACCTTCCTGCCTCTTCCTCGAATCTCCGGGGTCTCGATACGCGGCAAAGAACTGGCTGTCTTCGGTGACGGCTTTGATAAAGGTGCGGTGATTCTGGTGGAGGGAAGCCCGCAAAAGACGCGGCTGGATGTTTCAGGCTCAATCAACAGTATCTTTTTGCTCAGCAAAAAGGCCGCCAAAAAGATTGCCCCTGGACAAACTGCAGTCCTACAGGTGCGCAATGTGTCCGGCTTGACGTCTGCGCCCGTCAGCTACACCCGGCCGGTGGATTGAAGCCGGTTGGTGGACCAAGTCGAACTGGCAGTGTCTCAACTTGTTGCGCCGGTTCGCTTGTCGCTGATGCCTAACGCTTTCATCCGGCGATAGAGGTGCGAGCGGTCGATGCCCAGAGCTTCCGCTGTTCGCGTGACGTTGCCGTCGCATTCCCCAAGCTTGCGAAGAATGTAGTTGCGCTCATATGCCTCGCGGCCTTCGCGATACGAAGTGAAGTTGTATCGAGACGGCGTCTGCACTCCGTCCGGTGTTCCGAGCGGCGGCAAATCCTCCGCCCCGATTCGCTCCTTAGCCGCCATTATCACTACGCGCTCGATCGTGTTTCGCAGCTCGCGCACGTTGCCCGGCCAGTCGTACTCGCTCAGCCGGTTGTGCGCGTCTTCAGTGAAAGACTTCGGCGCGCGGTTGTACTCGGCCGAGTACTTCAGGTTGAAGTAGTCCGCAAGCAAAGGAATGTCTTCGCGGCGGTCGCGCAGCGGAGGCACTTCGAAGGGAATGACGTTCAGGCGATAAAACAGATCCGGACGAAACGCGCCGCGCTCGATCTCTTCATCCAGCCGCTTGTTGGTCGCGGCGATGATCCTCACATCGACTTGAAGCGGCGTGTTGGAACCCAGAGGCTCGAATCGCTGCTCCTCGAGGACTCGCAGCACCTTGGATTGGACCTTCAAGCTCATGTCGCCGACTTCGTCGAGCAACAAAGTTCCGCCGTCCGCTTGTTCGAACTTGCCGCGCTTCGGTTGAGTCGCGCCGGTGAATGCGCCCTTAGTGTGGCCGAACAGCTCGGACTCGATAAGCTCTTCCGGGATGGCGGCGCAGTTGAGCTCCACAAAAGGCAACGTTGCCCGCTTGGAGTGATGATGGATCGCGCGCGCGGCCAGCTCCTTGCCGGTGCCTGATTCGCCGTAGATCAAGATCCGACCGTTGGTCGGCGCGGCCACGGCGATCTGCTGGCGAAGCGCGCGAATAGGCACGCTCTCGCCAATCATCGCGTTGTCGTCGTCGATTTGCTCGCGCAGCCTTAGATTGTCCGCTTCGAGCTGACGCTGGCGGAGCGCGTTGCGAACGGCGAGCACGGTGCGATCTATTTGAAGCGGCTTTTCGATGAAGTCGAGCGCGCCCAGCCGCGTCGCTCGCACGGCGGTTTCGATGCTGCCGTGACCGCTGATCATTATGACGGCCGTGTCCGCGTAAGCGGTTTTCAAACGCTCGAGAGTTTCGATGCCGTCGATGCCCGGGAGCCACACGTCAAGCAGAACGCAACTGAACAGACGCCGTTCGAAGAGAGCGAGGCACTCCTCGCCCGACGCGGCAGTCTCGACCGACATGCCTTCGTCTTCGAGGACGCCCGCCAGCGAGCGCCGGATTCCTTCTTCGTCGTCGACGATTAGAACTGAGTTGGGCATACGGAAAGTGATGCGTGAAACGTGATGCGTGATCCGTGAAACGTGATCCGTGAAACGTGATTAGGATCAGCGAAAGAGCTTCTCTCCCGTCACGCAGCACGTTTCACGTATCACTCTTCACTCCTCTTTGGTGGCAATGCGAGGACGAACGGCTCAATATCCAAGCGCAGCATCCCGCCGGCGTCGGAGAATACTTCTCGCTGCTGCTTTCGCCGCTTCAGGAAGATTGAAGTGCCGAAGATCGTCCCGCCCACCAGCACCGTCAGCATGATCAAGCCGAGAAGCCCAAATGTTGATAGAAGCATGTCGGCAGTTTTTTGCATGCGGAATGGATCGTTGGTGGGCCAGAGCGGATTGCGCAGCCATTTCACGGTGTAAAGATATTGCACCGAGTTGACCAAGCCTTCGGCGAACTCGCGGTCACCGACGTTCATTGCGGCGACGATGTAGTTCCCCGTTCGCTTGAAGACGATATGTTGCTGTTCAATCTCGGGAAGCGATGAGATGTAACTTGTGATGCGCGCCAGTTCGTCAGTAGCGAACTCCGGCGTGTGGCACTCGACGATGATGAGCTTCATCGGCGAGCCGGCCGGAACTGCCGTTGCCCGTGCATTGCTTCCACCTTTGGTTTGATCCGATGCCTGAGCTTGAGATACACCGTTGCTCTCGCCCTCGCCCTTCGTGTATTCACCCGCAACCGCTTCGGTGTCGCCAACGAACTCGAACATCTCCCGGCCATGCTCGACGAAGGCGTTCAGCGATTCAGGACCCAGGAAATAACGCTGGCTCTGCGGCGCCAG
>JBGQGO010000776.1:0-2656 GCA_041497455.1 Blastocatellia bacterium
AAGGGGGGATGAGTCGAACAGGATGAAGTCGTGATCGGCGTCGAAGGTCTGCAACATCTTCCAGAAGCCGGGCGCGGCGAGGAGCTCAGTGGGGTTGCCGACGGGCCGCGTGGTCGGGAGCACGTTGAAACCGTAGGGACGAATCGCGACCGCTGCGGCGGCCGGGTGCATTCCCTGCTCGAATGCCTCGTACATGCCGATTTCGCAATGAAGACCGAGCATGCGCATCACTGAAGGGTTGGTCAGATCGCAGTCTACGACCAACACTCGCTGTCTTGCGCGGGCCAGCGCGCAGGCCAGATTGAGCGTGACACAAGTGCGGCCGTCCCCCGATTGCGCTGAAGCCACGAGCACCCGCTTGAAACCTCTCTCAGCAGCTCTGGAAATAAGGGACAGGGCAAGCTTGTTGAACTCTTTCGAGGCGCGCGGATCGAAGTTGTGGAAGGCCGTCAGGTGTGGATCGATGCGGTTGGCGTCAATAGTCACCTCGCGTCCGGGCTTTGCCGGCGATCGCGGCACAAGCGCGGCGGTCGCAGCTCCCTTGCTGATTCGGTCCCTGGTGACGGTCGAGCCCGTGCCTAACGAATAACGCATGAAGTGGAATCTCTCCGGAGCTGGATCATCCTGGCGCGCGTCTTCTTGCTCCTCTTCTACTTCGTCAAAGAGGTCGATCTCCTCGCTGTCCGTCTGCGCCCTGGTTAGTGCTTCGTATACTTTTCCCATCGAGCTCGCCCTTTCGATCAGGTTTAGGCTATTTGTTTCCCAGAATCTGAAAGACCTTCGTGGCATTGAGCGCCAGCGCCAAAATCGGAACTGCCGCCGCCCCAAGAGCGAGGTAACCAAGACGCCGGACGAACAGTTGACGCCTGGCGCTCCCGCGCTCGCTGACGGTCAGCGTCTCCGGAATCAGCGCGATAACCGGCACGCCCAGGAAATAGTTCACATCACGTTCGTCGTAGATCGTCGAGAGCCTTCGAACTTCGACCACCGCAGCGGCGGCCAGTCCTGCAAACAGGGCAAGCGCAAGCGCCATAAGCATGAGCTTTGAGCGGATCGGCCCCGCAGGCGATTGCGGAAGGTTGGGCAGGTCTACCATTTGGAAAAAGGGTGTGGCCGGTCCCGCAGTCGACGGCTGGAATTGGAGAAGCGTGTCTTCCCTCCTCAGCAGAGCCGTGTAACGCTCTCGCAAACCTTCGGCTCCAATGTCGCCATACCCGCCGGTCGCGCCGGGGTCCACCATCGGCGCTGACGGCATTCGCGTGTAAGGGGCAGGACTGCTTGAGGTGATGCCTGGGGCTGCTTGCTGCTTGCGATCAATCTCGCGCTTGACTACCACGAGCTCGGTCTCCAGACGCGACAGCTCGCGCTGCAAGCTGCGAAGCTCTTGCGACGCCGGCAAAGCCGCTGCCGCTCGAGCTTGCTCGCCTGTGCCGACTTCAGCTATCCGATGATTAACCTCCGCAAGCTGCTCGCGAGCCTGCACGAGTTTAGGGTATTTGTCGGTGAACTTGGAAGAGTAATCTTGAATCTGGCCTTCAAGCTCCGCCCTGCGCTTCACAAGCGCGCCGTACGAGTTGCTCGCTCGCAGATCGTCCACGGGAGGAGGAGTATTCCTGACAACTTCCTGCTGCTGACTGATGAGCCGCTTCTGATCGGCGATTTGGGCGTCGAGCGCGAACTGGCGGTCTCGAAGCGTTTCAAGCGTTGAAGCGATCGCGCTGCGTTCGGCGCGCTGCCGTTCGATCGCGCCCGCGGCGCGGCTGGCCGCAGTGCTTTGAAAGGTGCTCGCGATGCGTCGAGCGCTGGCGGTGCCGAGCCTGGCTTCGATGTTTGCAATCTCCGCTTTGATCCTCTGGGCTTCTTCGGCCGCCTGCGCCTCGAGCGTCTTGTTCGCCTGATCGAAAACCGCGACCAGGTCGGCAACGACGTGCTGGGCGATTGCCGGATCGGGATGGCGATATGAGACCGTGAATGATTCGGGGAATCCCGCTGAATCGCTGCGGTACTTGGTCTCGAACTTGATCTCCTTCTGGAATTGCTGAACGGTGGGGTCGATCTTGCTGACCGGGGCATAGAGGTTGTAACGCCCGATCAAGGTCTCGAGGTTCGAGCGGCTGGTTATCTGTTCGGTCACCATGGCAATCTGGGCGCCGTTTGCCTGCCGGTCATATATCGCGCCGGAAACGACTATGAGGGCGCGTGATTCGAAGAACTTGGGTATGCTGATCACGACGGCCGCGGCCGCCAGCAGCACTACGGCGGTTACGAATGCGATCAGCGACTTTCGCCGCCAAAGTATCTTGAGGCATTCCGCCAAGCCTCGAGGTCTGAAGCTTCCCATATTCACCTCTTCAAGTGCTAAGTGATGCGAACGACGGCTATGTGAACCGGCGCATTCTAATCCTCTCACGATTGGTAAATTCGGAATTGGAGGGATTTTCCATAAGTCTGGAGGCGTTTTTCCCCCGCCCGGGCGATGTGGAAATCGCAGCCCTAAAGCAATTTAAGTAAGGTGTACCTGGGAGCGCGCAGGCTCTTTGGACTGAGGAGCGTTCTTTGGAGTGGGGGGGGGGGGGGGGGGCGCGCCCCCCCCCGGGGGGTGGGGAAGACAATCAGACAAAAAACACGAGGAGAGGGGGGAACGACGGGCGCAGCA
>JBGQGO010000777.1:0-2655 GCA_041497455.1 Blastocatellia bacterium
CTCGGCTGATAGACGATCGGCGTCGAGTAGCCCGAGATGACTTCGGGGCGATCGACTTTCCAGCGCACGCGGCCGTTGTTCTTATCCACCGCGATCAGGAACGAGTTGGGGTTGTCCTGATCAACGGGCAGGATCAGCTTGTCGTCAACGAGAATCGGCGAAGCGCCGAATCCGTAGAACATGTTGAAGGGCCCGAGCGGCAGCTTCCATCGCTCCTTGCCGTTCCCGTCGTAAGAGATCATCCCGAACTCTTGAAAGAAGACGTAGACGTTCTCGCCGTCGGTGACGGGGCTGGGCGAGGCTGGCCCGTTGACGTTCTGCAGGCGGCCGGCACGGGAGCGCGGGACTTCGCGCTGCCAGAGGGGCTTGCCCGTCTGGCGGTCGAGGCAGATGACAAACAGCTTATGGTTCTCTTTCTCGTTGCTGTGCGCCGTGAGGAAGATTCGGTTGCGCGTCAGCACGGGCGAGGAGTGACCGGGCGGCAGGGGCGTCTTCCATAAGACGTTCTTCTCGGGCCCGAACTCAGTGGGCAGCCCGGTGGTTATGGAGACGCCTGTGCCATTAGGCCCGCGAAATTGCGACCAGTCTTCGGCTGCGATGGTCGAGAGCGACAACCAAGCTGCGAATAACACGAAGAGGATGTTCTTGATCTTTGACATAGCGACCTGCGAAGAAAGTTCAATGAAAGCCACAGAGTCTTCAATGGTACTGCGCGGTGGATTCTAGTTGATGGCGGGCGAAAAAGAAAAGCGAGTAATGTCCTGAGCTTATGGTACTACGTCTGTACTCTTATTCGCCTTAGCGAACTAAGCCTCCATTGAGGTATATTCTCGAATTGAGAAGTGCCTCATGATCAACTGGCCGACTGTATTCTTGGCTTTGGGTCCCGCAATCATCACCGGCATTTTCACCGCACTCGGCTCATGGCTACTGTATCGTTACCAACTAAAGACAAAGACTCACGAACTTCGCGGCCAGACCGAACTAAGAGCACGAGAGCTATTCTTCGAGGACCTATCAAAAAGGTATCGACAGTAGTACCCGTCAGACGGAAGCGGTGGCTAATGTTCTTGGACAAATGGCAGCGCTCGTACACGAAGACAGTGATGACGAGGAAAGGCAGCAACAGGCGCTCGGAGCACTAGCGTTGATGATGAAGGTCGGTATTTAACCTCTGTTGGAGTGGTTCGGTGACCTAGAATCAGAAGTACAGCAGCTCGGTTTAACCGAGAAAAAGCAACACGACCTCTCCCGAATCAGGAAGACTCTTTCGACTAACTTGGACGATGTCAACATCAACGAAGTAGGACCATTGTATCTAGAGTTCATGACCGCGATAAGTCTCATCTATTCCCTCAACAATGCCATACTCGCCAAGAAGTGCGAAGACCTATTCAGCGAATACTTGCCTCAAGAAAAAGCGCTGACCGGCTAGATAAGAATTTAATGGTCAAGCAGTCGGGAACCCTGCTGTCTACGGTCTCGCATCCCGAAAGCGATCCTTGAAAATGCAAAGGCAGTCCTCGATCTCGTGCGGTTTCAAACCGCGAAGAGCAACTGGTAGCTCCTCGATCGAGATTGATCGGCGCTTCGACGGCAACCCGAGGGCGCGAGCGCCTCGCCTCGTGCCGCTGTGTAGATATACGCGGTCCGGCATGATTCCGAGCTTTGCGCCGATACGGAGTGCGGTATCATACAACAGTAAGTCGCCAACACCACGAATCGATCCGATCGCCTGATCGACAGCGTTGTGGAGTTCGTCGAAGCTACGCAACTTGCTAAAGTCGATTTCCAAAAGTCGGCGCCGCATCTCTTGTAGAACCACCCGCTTGATCCGGCGTTGGTGCGAGTATCGCTTTCCATCGGGCGTCTCAGCAAGAGCCGCCCGCGCCACCGCAGACTGTAGTGTGGGTTCGCCGCCGAAAGTACGCAGTTGGGCCTCCAAGCGCGATTGGCAAGTTTCGAGGTAGCTCTGGACGACCGCCTCCAGTGTTCCAATAGGCGGCCCATCGGCCGGCTGCTTGCAGGATGACGAATCGGGCTTGGTGTTTGAGGCACAGCTATTCATATTTTGAAATTGATCCTGTGCGCGCAAACAAGAACTCCTCCAGGGAGGCCTATCCAAGCGCCTCACGGGAGATCCAGTTGGGTCCGGAAGATCCGCCCACCAGATTTCTCCCTGAGAGATCACCACTCGACGCGCTCCAGCGTGCGCCGGGCCGCCGCTGAACCGAACGGATCCGGTTCAATACCGATCTCGGCGCAGACTTGATTCATCGCTTCCGTCACATGATCTGGCGCATGGCGAGCTACATACTCAGCCAGCGCCCGGCTGAACAACTCGCTTCAGGACTTCTTCATCCGGCGCGCCAATCGCTCTGCCTTCTCGAAGAGGTCGTCGGGTATTGATACCGCCGTTTTCATACCGGAAGTATGACCAGAGCCGGACATGCGCTCAAGCCTGCTGAACAGGCTGGTGCATTCTCAAATCCCCCCAACGGCAGTTGGGGGATCGTTCAAGGACAGCCTACATAGCACGCCGCAGTGCTCATCTCAAATACCCCCAACGGCAGTTGGGGGATCGTTCAAGTGCAAACTAACGCGGCTGGGCTCCTTTTGTATAGGATAAGTGCTTCCTCCGGTCCGAAGCTGGGC
>JBGQGO010000778.1:0-2653 GCA_041497455.1 Blastocatellia bacterium
CCTTCGGAACGGGGACGATCATCACGGACACGGAAGCCCACGGCAATGCTTGCGCTTGGTTCCGCGGGGCGATTTTGGCGAGCGTGAGAAATCAAAAAGCCGCGGCCGAATCCATCGTCTCGATGTTGAGAAATGTGCAGCAGGACAGCGCATGGCAGCAAGCTAGGGGATGGCTCGCCAAGTTTGCTCGCAACATGCGACGCGAGATCGAAGCACGCCAATTCCCTCGAGCCCAACGAAAGGAGGCCGAAACCTTGGCAGAAGCTGCGACCAAAGGACTCACGGTGAAAGCGGCCCTAGCCTATCTTGCGCACGAAATTGAAAATTCGCGCTATTTTCGCATCGGTTTCGGCAAATCTCCCGTGTTTTGGTAGTGGAAACGCCGTTTTGACGTTGTAGTGGAAACCTACCCTCTTGCAATTCTCCCGGCGCCGCGCCCATGCTGGGGGCAGGAGGCAGGGATGTTTCTCCGACGCTATTCCCGAACCAAGAACGGCAAACAGCACGTTTACTTTGCGCTGGTGGAAAGCACACGCACCGACGCCGGGCCGCGACAGCAAGTCGTCGCGCATCTGGGCGAACTCAGTCAGGCTCAACAACAACACTGGCAACGCACGATCACGTTTCACAACCGCCACGGTGAAGTTCAGGAGCTGCGCCTTTTTCCCGACGATGACAGCGTGCCGGCGCCCGATGATCCCAACGTCGTCCACGTTCGTCTCGACACCGTCGGCTGGAGCAACGGCCGACGTTTCGGCGACGTATGGCTGGCCCGCTGGCTGTGGCAACTCCTGGATCTGGACCAGATCGTTGCACGCCATGTGCCGCACGAACAAGAGACCGTGCCGCCCGCCGACATCGTCGCCATCGAGGTCATCAATCGTCTGTGCCAACCGTGCAGCGAGTTCGCGCTCGCCGAGCATTGGTATGCGTCCACCGGGTTGGAGGATTTGACCGGTGTGCCCGATGGCGTCGTCACCAAGGACCGACTCTATCGCACACTCGACCAATTGCTGGCAGCCCACGAGAAGATCGAGAACGATCTCAAGGAACGTCTCGGCGCCCTTTTCCAACTCGACTACGACCTGCTGTTGTACGATCTGACCAGCACCTACTTTGAAGGCCTGGCCGAGGAAAACGATCTGGCCCGCCGCGGCTACTCCCGCGACCATCGCAGCGATTGCCAGCAGGTAATTGTCGCCCTGGTGGTGACCCGTGAAGGTTTTCCGCTGGCCCATGACACTTGGCCCGGCAACACGCAGGACCTGCAAACGGTGCAGCGCATCGTCACGGCCATCGAAACACGTTTCGGCAAGACCAATCGTGTCTGGGTCATGGACCGCGGCATGATCGGCGCTGATGCTCTGGAGTTCCTGAGCGCTCCGGGCCGCCGCTATCTCTTGGCCACGCGCCGCCAGGCGCTGACGTCGTTCCAAGACGATCTGCGGCGTCCGGGTTGGCAACGCTTGCCGGACCATCCGGAAGTCGACGTCAAGCTCTTGCAACGTGACGACCTTTATTATCTGTTGGCCCGCAGCCAGCCGCGTCGCGCCAAGGAACGCGCCATCCGCCGCCGGCAACGCCGCGGTTTGGCCACGGCGCTGAAGAAACTTCACGCCCGCGTCGCCGCAGGACGCCTGAAGCAGCGTGACAAGATCCTCGAAGCCGTCGGCCGGCTCAAAGAACGCTTTCCCAAGGCGTGTCCGTTCGTCACGATCACAATCAGTGACAAGCCTATGTCACTCAAGTACGTCTGGCACCGTGCCAAGTTCAGGGACGCCTTGGCCCGCGACGGCGCCTACCTGTTGCGCAGCAATCAGGCCGGTTGGTCCGCCCAGCAGTTCTGGGAAACCTACATCCAGCTCACGGTGGTCGAACGCGCCTTCCGCGTCCTGAAAAGCCAACTGCTCTTGCGCCCCATTTGGCACCAGTACAGCGGCCGCACCCAGGCGCATATCTTCGTGTGCGTCTTGGCCTACGCCCTGTGGAAAACCCTCGACCATTTGGCCCACCGCGCCGGCTTGCAAACCCTGATCCACAAGCCCGACCCACGTCGTGGCAACGCCGTCCCCAAACCGCGTCCGATGACGCCCGACGTGATCCTCCGCGAGTTAAGCCAAATCCAGATCGGCGATATCATCATGGAAACGACCGCCGGTCAAAAGCTGGCCCTGCGTCGCGTGGCCCATCCCAATCCCGAGCAGCAGCGGATCCTGCAGGCCCTGAACCTGCGACTCCCCGAACGCCTCAGTGCCGACCGCCTTTTGTAGTGGAAACCGCAAGCGGCAAAACTCAAAAAAACCAGGGGATTGCTGATTCTGTACACTATTTGTACACTGGGTCGTGCGCAAGATAGGTTAGGAGCCGGGCAAATACAGAACGCCGTCGGCCAACGTGCTGGCCGCGAAGGCATGGGGCCTTTGGCGCGCCTTAGCCAATTGGCGTATTTCTTTGCCGCTGCAGCGCCAAGAAACACCCCATCGAAAGCAAGAACCATAGGGCGGTCAAACAAAAGTGAAAAAGGGTTAGCGGATCCAATTCAGGTCCTGAACAACCACACGGAATCCTTCCGCCGCGACAAAGGACAACTGCCTGTGCGACAAGAAAACAAGCCAGCAGGACCGTTCCTACAAGACAAGCCCCTTTTTGAAAC
>JBGQGO010000779.1:0-2645 GCA_041497455.1 Blastocatellia bacterium
ATGGCCCAGAATCCGGCTGACCTCACCCGAGTCGGCGACAAGGTGATCAAGGTCAACGAGGCCATCAACCTGGTCCAGGGATTTGGCAACACCTTTCTGATTACAACAAGCGAAGGCAACGTCATAATCGATACGTCGATCGCGGCTCACGCTCAAAAACACAAACAGTTGCTGTCAGCCGAAAGCAAAGCGCCGATCAAATACATCATCCTGACGCACGGGCACGGCGATCATACCGGCGGCGTGCCTCTGTGGAAGGAGCCGGGAACGCAGATCATCGCTCAGAAGAATCACGTCGAGTTCCTGCACTATCAGACTCGTCTGGGCGGGTTCTACGCAAAGCGCAATGCCGCTCAGTTTGGCGGCAACCTCGGCGCTCGCGCAAACGCAGCCTGGGCGGGCAACTACGGCGCGAAGATCGAACCGACTATTCTGTTCGACGACAAGTATGAGTTCACCCTGGGCGGCGTGAAGTTCGAGACCTACCGCGCGCCAAGCGAAACCTACGATCACCTGGTGGTCTGGGTCCCCAAGTACAAAGCAGTCTTCACCGGCGACGTTTACTACGAATCTTTCCCTAACCTCTACACGCTGCGCGGGACAGAACCGCGATGGGCGCTCGACTACATCAACTCGCTCAACGTTATTCTGGCGCTGAAGCCTGAAGTCGTGCTCCCAAGTCACGGGCTGCCCATTCGCGGAAACGCGGAGATCACCCGGCAGCTCACACGGTACCGCGATGCGATCCAGTACGTTCACGACGAAGTGGTCAAAGGGATGAATGCCGGCAAAGACGTCTACACGCTGATGCGAGAGATCAAGCTGCCGGCTGGCCTGGACGTTGGAGAGAGCTACGGCAAGCTGACGTGGTCGATACGAGGCATCTACGAAGGCTACGTTGGCTGGTTCGATCTCAATCCGGTGACGATGTATGAGACGCCGGCCTCATCGGTCTACCCCGAGGTGGTCAAGCTGGCGGGCGGCCCCGACGCAGTTGCATTGCTGGCGGCCGGGCGCGTGCAGGCGGGAGACGCGATCGCCGCGTTGCACCTCACCGACATCGCGCTAGCGGCGGACCCCACTCATCGGAAGTCGCTCGAAGCGCGGTTGAAGGCGCTTGAGATACTTCGCAGCCGCTGCAAGAATACCAATGAACGAGGCTGGCTGGATTACGCCGTCAGAGAAGCAAAGGGAAAGCTCGGAGAAAAATAGGGCGGCGTCCCGTCGAAATTCATATGAAGCTCGCGGCCATTGACATCGGATCCAATTCAATCCATCTCGTCATCGTGCGAGCCGTCAAAGGCCAGCATCCCGAAATCATCGATCGCGAGAAAGAGATGGTCCGGCTTGGCGCAGTCACGCTGCGTGAGCATCGTCTCTCGAAAAAAACCATCGAACGCGCCATAACCACGCTCCGGCGATTCAAGAAGATGGCCGAGCACAACGGCGCTGACCCGATAATCGCCACCGCAACCTCAGCAGTTCGCGAATCGCGCAACTCCGACCAGTTCATCGAGCAGGTTCGCAAAGAGGTCGGCCTCGACGTGCAAGTGCTGCCCGGAGTCGAAGAAGCGCGCTTGATTGCGATGGCTGTCTCGGAGGTCACCGACTTCAACAACCGCCGCGCTCTGATAATCGACATTGGCGGCGGCTCGACCGAGCTCATCATCACGGGCGGCGGCGAGCCCGATTTGATGCTGTCGTTGCGACTCGGCGCCGTGAGGCTCACTGAAAAATACATCTCCACCGATCCCATCTCGATCGAACAACGTAACCGTCTGGTCGCAAACATAAGATCTGACTTCACGCGCGCGGCCGCCGAGATCAAGAACGCCGGTTATGATTTCGTGATCGGCTCATCCGGCACCGTGCTCAATATGGTGAACGCGGTTGTGCAGGCGGATGAACCTTACGGAAGCGAAGACGTGACCGACTACGAGCCGTTCAGCCAGACAGTCACGCTCGAGAAGATCGAATGGCTGAATCGCAAGCTGGGGCGCATGACTTTGCGAGAGCGCCGCCGCGTTCCCGGAATTGAGAAAGGACGCGCCGACATCATCGTCGCGGGCGGGCTGCTGTTGCAGTGCGTTCTGTCCGAACTTGGCGCGCCCGAGATAACAAGTTGCGATTGGTCCCTAAGAGAGGGAGTGATACTGAACTATCTGCGGCGCAGGCGCGAGGCGCACACGGCGCCGCAGGTCCAGCCGTCGGCGGCGCTCGTCCCAAGCCCTGCGCAAGGCCAGGAAGACACGCTGTTGTACCCGGTGACCGACGACTCGATTCTCGATGTCCGCGCGCGGTCAGTGTTGTCGGTGGCAAGGCGTTATGACTACGACGTAGCTCACTCGCATCACGTCGTGCGTATGGCCACCCGGATATTCGACGACACCAAAGAGCTGCACCAGTTGAACGGACAGGACCGCAAACTGCTGCAGTACGCCGCGATTCTTCACGACATCGGCTATCACATCGCGCATAACAATCACCATCGCCATGGACTGTATCTGATAAAGAACTCAGAGATGCCGGGCTTCACCGGCGATGAGATCGCTATGATGGCGACGATGGTGCGATATCATCGCGGCTCGCTGCCTCGGAAATCCTCGGATGCGCGTTCGCGGCATGAGCACGAGGATTACTACGCG
>JBGQGO010000780.1:0-2638 GCA_041497455.1 Blastocatellia bacterium
AACCTCCCGGAGCATGGCAACCAGAGCAAAGCAATCCAACAAATCGCCCAAAGGCTCGCACAAGCTGCGTGAAGCGTGCGCTAAAAAGCGCTTCAGCGCTCATGTACGCGTGACGGAGTTCACAGGTTTTCGTTCATTCGCAAGACTCATATCCGGGGGGCATCGCAATGGCACGACGCGATTGGCCGCGCCCTGGCGAGTGTACGTGGTTTGTCATTATCCTCTCGCCAGGCGCCGTTGATTCGATGTGGGTGAAGAACGAATTGCTCTTTGCTTTAAACCAACGTCGGTACAGAGACAGGATCGCTCCAGTGCTTTACAAGAAGTGCAAGTACGAGAAACTTTCGTGGACATTGTCCAGTTTCCAGATAGTGGACTTTACAGAGTCGATCGAGGCCGGTTATCGCGAGCTTCTGAGGGTCTGGGAAGTCGGCCTTGTTACGCCAAAGCCAAAGAAGAGTAGGGCTGCGCGAACGAAAAAGCCTAGCCGAAAATCGGGCTAGGCCTCTTCGCTTAACAGCAAAGCTAAGGATTGATGCGACTCTATCTTCGCTCGTCCAGGTTAATCCGGCCGTCGAGAATGTGCAGCACTCGGTGAGCGTGCTCGGCAATGTCGTGCTCGTGAGTCACCAGGATGATTGTGTTGCCCTGCGTGTGAAGCTGGTCGAAAAAGCGCATGATCTCGCCTGACGTTTGCGAGTCGAGGTTTCCCGTCGGCTCGTCAGCCAGCAGGATTGACGGATTATTCACGAGCGCCCGGGCGATCGCTACACGCTGGCGCTGTCCGCCCGACAGCTCGTTCGGCTTGTGATTCATCCGGTCGGCAAGGTCGACGCGTTGAAGAGCGAGCTTCGCCATTTCGATTCGCTGACTTCGCGGCGTGCCGTTGTAGATCAAGGGCAGCTCGACGTTGTGCAGAGCGGTCGCGCGCGGCAGCAGGTTGAACGTCTGGAACACGAACCCAATCTCTTTGTTCCTGATGTGAGCAAGCTCATCGTCATCCATGTCGGATACGAGCTTGGTGTTGAGAAAGTACTGCCCCGACGTCGGAGTATCCAGACAGCCGATCAAGTTCATCAACGTTGATTTGCCAGATCCTGACGGGCCCATGATTGCGAGGTACTCGCCTCGCTGCACGTCGAACGAGACGCCGCGCAATGCGTGGACTTCTTCGGCGCCCATCTGATAGGTCTTCCAAAGATCTTCAGTGCGGATCACGCTGTCGGTCGCTGCTGGAACCGCGCCCAGATAGGCCAAGCCCTTATCGAACACAGCTTCTTCGATCATCATATCGTTACCCTTGTTTGTCTCTGACTGGTCCCCCATCCACTCCTATTAGCTCTTCGTTTCGACCTTCGCCGGCGCCGCTTCTCGCTTAACCTGATCACCGTCTTTAAGCGTCCGCAGAGTCTTGTACGGGCCGATGATTATTTCGTCGCCCTCGTTCAGACCGCTCTTGATCTCGATCTCCTGATCGCCTTTGATCCCGGTGGAAATCGGAGTGAAGTGACCGCGTCCGTCCTTACTGAACACGAAGACGCCTTCCACTTCTTTCTTCTTCTGCGAGCCACCGGCCGGTTGTTCTGCGGGCTGCTGATCCTTTGGCGCTTCGCGGGGAACAATCGCCTGAAGGGGCGCGGTCAGCACATCTGCAACCGTGGCCGTCGTAATGACCGCGGTCGACGACATGCCCGGCCTTAGTTTCTCACGCACCTGCGGAGTCGGGTTGAGTTTGATCTTAACAATGAAATCTTTGGCCTCCTGCGTATTTGCCGACTGCGCGATGGTCTGACCGGATCGCGTGATCGCCGAGGCGCCTTTCTCGATCACGTCACCTTCGATCTCGAAGTCGCCGAGCGCGTCAACTTTCACCTTCGCCTTCTGACCTACCTGCACGTCGGCGATGTCGGTCTCATCGACTTTGACCTCAGTATTGATCTGAGACATATCGGCGACCGTCAGCAGCGGCGTAGTGGAGAAGCTGGCCAACGCGTATTCGCCTACTTTGACCGGTAAGCTCGAGACGACGCCGTCGATTGGCGAGTATCTTGTGGACTTCTTAAGTTGGTCGGACTGGCGAGCCAGATCCGCTTGACCTTGCTTGACGCGCTCCTCGCTTGAGTGGAGAGCGGCCTTCGAGCGCTCGATTCCAAGCTCTGAGTCGTGCACAACCACCTTCAGTTGATTGATACGCGACTGCTGAGCCGAAACCACTGCTCGTGCCTGATCGAAGCGCGATTTGGCCGAATCGAACTGAGACTTGGTGGCAACGCCGCTCTCGACCAGTTGCTGGTAGCGATTGTATTCGCTTTCGGCGTAAGTGAGGTCCGCCTTGTTGCGCTCGAGGTCGGCTTCAGCGCCTGCAAGATTGGCCTTCGTCTGATGAACATTGTTCTCGGCTTGCTGCACCGCGACCTGTTGGTTAGCCACGTCGGCTTGCGACACCCGAACCGAGGCCTCGCCTGCAGTCACCGCGAAACTCGATTGAGTCGGGTCCACCCGCACCAGCGGCTGGCCTTTCTTAACCGAGTCGCCCTCGCTGATGTATATCTGCTCGACGCGTCCCGAAACCTCGGCGGTCAAGTTGTACAGGTGGACGGGCCGGATGTCGCCCGACGCGGTCACCTTCGATTCCAGC
>JBGQGO010000781.1:0-2638 GCA_041497455.1 Blastocatellia bacterium
ACACCAGAATGCGGCATGTTGTTCCAGTAGATCGGCAGCCCCGCGCCGCAGAGATAAGAGCTGCTGGCAAACCCGATCCCTTTGCCGTATGCCAGCTTCTTGAACTTGTTTTTCCAATCAGACGCTTCGACCACTTTGTCGATACACTCGCCGAGGCCGATGCTGCCGACGCGAAGATAATTCGCGGTGATCGTGTTCGGCTTCACAAGGTGGCGCCGGCGCATATCGACCGGATCAAGGCCAAGCTCTTCGGCAATCTTGTCGATCTGGACTTCCAGCGCGAACCTGGGCTGAGGAGTTCCGTGCCCGCGCTTTGGCCCGCACGGCGGCTTGTTGGTGAAAACGCGCAGACCCTCAAACTTGTAGCGCGGAACTTCGTAGGTCACCGTCTGAAGCGCGCCGGTGTAAAAGGTGCTCGCGACACCGTAGCTGCCGTACGCGCCGCCATCCAGAAACGAACGGAAGTGCATCGCGGTGATCGCGCCGTCTTTCTTCACGCCGGTCTTCACCCACATCTGCACCGGATGCCGACCGCGATGACAATAGAAAACTTCTTCGCGGGTGAGCGTGATCTTGACCGGACGACCGGCGATCATCGCGAGCTTCGCAACCACCATCTCGTGATTGAACGGATCGCTCTTGCCGCCGAAGCCTCCGCCGTTCGGCGTAGCGATCACGCGAATGTGACTGGCGGGCATCTCGAGCACCTTCGCAAGCGCGCGATGAACGTAATGCGGCGTCTGAGTCGAGCTCCACAGCGTCAGCTTTTCGTCGGTATCAAAGTGCGCAACCGCCGCGTGCTGCTCCAATGGCAGGTGGGTGTTGCCTTCGTAGAAGAAAACATCTTCGCGAACGAGATCGGCTTCGGCGAATCCTTCTTCGACATCGCCGAATTCCAGCGCGACTTTCTTGTGAACGTTGCCGCCTTCGCCGTAGTCGTGAATGCGAGGTTTGTCCGGCGCCAACGCTTCTTCGATCGAGGCGATTGATTGGAGTTTTTCATACTCGACTTCGATCAAGTCCATCGCATCGAAGGCGGCATCTTCATCGATGGCGGCGATGGCGGCGACCGGGTCTCCGATGAAACGGACTTTGTCGATGCACAGCGCGTGTTCGTCCTGGCTGATCGGGAGGATGCCGTAAGGGATGGGCAGGTCTTTTCCTGTGATGATGGCAACTACGCCGGGCAGCTTCAAGGCTCTGGAGACATCAATGTGTTTGATCAAGGCGTGCGGGATCGGGCTTCGCAGTATCTTGGCGAACAGCATTCGCGGAAGAACAATGTCGTCGGCGAAGCGCGTTTGCCCGGTGCATTTCGCGCGAGCGTCTACTTTGCGGAATGGTTTTCCGACGACTGT
Organism: Blastocatellia bacterium; assembly: GCA_041497455.1. Taxonomy (GTDB): domain Bacteria; phylum Acidobacteriota; class Blastocatellia; order UBA7656; family UBA7656; genus Onstottus_A. The sequence continues at coordinate 1,359 of JBGQGO010000781.1, forward strand.
TAACTGGTCTCCACCGCGGTTGTTAGTTGACATGTAATGACTGGTGCTTAGAAGCGTCCCGCGCGGGTCAATCTAGCGCTTTATGCCGGAGTTGCTCAACTTCAAGTCGAAGACGATCGGCTTCTTCAGCAAGTTCCAGAGGTGTGCGCAAGAACTGTCCTGTCGTGGGATTCCGCAGACGCAACGTCTCACCCGTATTGACCAGTTCCAGGTTCAACGTTTCACTCTTCACGGCTCCGTCGACGACCTCCACCGCTTCGTAGCGGCCGGATTCCAGCCTCCAGGCGATGAGCGGCTCCACAAGATAGTCATACTCCGGATCGAAGATGAAGTACTCTTTGACGCCAAGGTCTTCGTACAGCCGCCACTTGGTGTTGAGGTCCTCCCTCCAAGTCTGTCGCGAAGAGACTTCGAACACGACCTCCGGAGCGCGCCCCTCCTCCCAAAGCTTGTATACGCGGCGGTCGCCTTTTCGGACGCCGCGCGCGACGAAGACATCGGGAGCGACGCGCTTCTTCGGATTGCCCTCGACGTAGTAAAACAAGATGTTTCCCGAAACGTAGACATCAGATTCGCCGCGAAAGAACTGTTCAAGTTCGAAACGCAGATCAGTCATCAGCCGATAGTGCACGTCGGTCTCAGCCATGGGTTCACCGTCCGACTCTGGATAATCGATTGTAAAAAGCCGATCTTCTTTTCGAAGGCTCATAAGTCACCCAATGCAGCCACCTCGCTGCAAAGAGCATCATCGTTTCTCGATTGCCGCGCCGTCAATGCCGTAAAGGGTCTCTCGTGCAGGTTCGGCCACTTCACCGCGCAACTTCGCTGCGGCGAGTTCAACCGCTTCATAGATCTTAATGTAGCCCGTGCATCGGCAAAGATTCCCAGCAAGCGCTTCCTGGATCTCTTCCCGTTGCGGACTCGGATTCTTCTCCAACAATTCTTTAGCAACCAATAGAAACCCCGGCGTGCAGTAGCCGCACTGCGCGGCTCCAAGATCGGCGAATGTTTCCTGCAACGGATGAAGCTGTCCGCCTTCAGCCATGCCTTCGATCGTAGTCACGTCGCGCCCTTCCGCGTCGAGACCGAGAAAGAGACACGAGAGCATCGGCTGGCCGTCGATCAGAACCGTGCAGACGCCGCATTCGCCCAGCTCACATCCGTGCTTTGTTCCGGTCAGCGCAAGGTCTTCGCGCAACACTTCGAGCAGAGTCTTGTGCGGCGCAAAAGCTACCTCGGTGGGTTCGCCGTTGAGCGTAAATTGAATGTGAGCTTTTTCT
>JBGQGO010000782.1:0-2637 GCA_041497455.1 Blastocatellia bacterium
ACATCACCCACGTAGCGGGTCTCTTCGCCCTCGGCGACAAACATCGGCCAGTCGTTGTAGATCAGGCCCTGATGTCTCTGACCAGGAACATCGGCGGCCGTGACTATGGCGGCTACACCGGGAATCTCCTTCGCTTTGCTGGTATCGATGCGTTTGACAAGGGCGCGCGGATGCTCGGACAAGAGCACCGCCCCGAGAAGCATGCCCGGGAAGCTCATGTCGTCGATGTAGGGCCTGTCGCCCAACGCAAGCTCGCGAGCTTCGTAGCGCGGCGTGCTGGTTCCGACTCGCCCCGCTTTGCCATCGGACTCGATCGCAGCCTCGCCTCTAAGCGCCTTCGCCGCGAGCTTGATCGAGTCAACGATCTTCACGTAGCCGGTGCACCGGCAGTGATGCATGCTCAGGATGCGATTGATTTGATCGTCGCTGGGATCCGGGGTCTTATCGATCAGGTTCTTGGCGCGAACAACGATTCCGGGCGTGCAGAAGCCGCATTGCAAACCGCCCGCTGCGATGAAGCTGTCGGCGAAGGTATCCCGCTCAAGCTCGCTGAAGCCTTCAAGCGTCAGCACCGTTTTTCCGGCGACGCTCTTGGCGGGCACGGCGCATGAAACTACCGCTCTGCCGTCAACGATCACCGTGCAACATCCGCACTGACCCTGCGGGCTGCAGCCGTCCTTAGGCGAGATCACCCCGCAGGAGTCACGCAAGACTTCAAGCAGCGACGTTCGGTCTTCAACCTCGACTGCGCGCTCGGTTGCGTTCAGGTTGAACTCGATTCGGTTAGACATGGTCTCCTACCTCGAAGTGCGAATGGCAGCAACGATCTAGCATTGATGCTCCTGCGTTCGCATCTGCAAGTCGCGACATTTTAGCACGTCCGATGGATAGATTAATCAGTTATCTGCCGGTCACCAATCTCGCGACCGGCAGGAGCTGTTCGCTCGGCGCGGCCAGGAGATCGCTCTTCAAAAAAGGGCGGCCAGAACGGCTCCCCGGTCACAGGACCTGATTAAAGCGTGGTGTCAGGATTTCAGGGTTTCAGCGGGGCGGTTGTTCGCGCAGGCGGAGGGATCTGTTCGTTGCTGTTGGAATACTCCCACTGTTCGGGCAGAGCTTGGGGGCCGGGACGAATGCCGGCGATATCCGGATCTTCCCCTTCGATTCGCGGGGCTCGGGGGCGCTCCTTTGAGTCCATTCGCCGCTGCTCCTTTTCCTTCTGTTTCTGCTGACGAGCCTTTTCCTTTTCGCGCTTTTGAAAAGTCGGCCGTGATTTCTTCGCCATTGATCTCTCCTTGCTTGTCGCCCAGCTCAGTTTCGGGTTCGGTCAACAGTATCAACCAAAACCATCCTACTCGTTTTCCGAGTCCTCAACGCTGTTGGCGGAATCGTCACCTTCAAGATCGTCGTCGACTCGGCTAGCGAAATTGTCGCTGTTGAGATCGTCCTCGGTGCTCTCGTCGGCATCCTCGCCGAAGAAGCGCCCTCCGGGTCGTTCGCGTATCGGTTGCTTCGGCGCGCGGTCTCCCTTGCCGCCTTTGCCGCCGGGCTTGCGGAAAGTTCGACGAGGCGCCGCGTCGGGTCCGAAGCTTCGGCCAGCAGGCCGCTCGGCGCTACCCGGCGGCTCGGGCAATTCGCGACTTGGGGTGTATGGGCGCGAAGGTGACCCTTGCGGGCGGTCTTCGCGCTCGCGAGCTTCGTTGACCGCAAGCGGTCTTCCCATGAAAAGTTGATTGTTGAACTTGCGAATCGCCTCGTCGGCCTGCGCGCGCTCGCTGAATTCCACGAACGCAAATCCTCGCGGCTTGCCGGACTCGCGATCCAGGGGCAGGTAGATGTAGGAAAGTGGGCCGATCGCCGAAAAGTGCTCGCGTAGCGCTGCCTCAGTCGCGCTGTACGGAAGGTTCCCAACAAAAAGACGAACAGCCATCCGACCCCCTCAGTTCCCCGTTTCCGACTCGCCAAACAACAGAGGTGACGGGACCTCATGGTGAGGCAAAAAACGACCCGTCAACCAACACTCAAACATTTATCTCGTGTCGTTTGAGGAAGCCAGGGCGAGCGTGATCGCGGTGGCTTCCCCAAACGAAGATTATCAGTAGCGGTTTCCGTAGCCGCCACGGCCACCGCCGCCGCCGCCGCCGCCGCCCCGACCACCGCCGCCGCCACCGCGACCACCGCCGTAGCCGCCGCGGCCACCGCCGCCCGAGCGCTCCTCGCGCGGACGCGCTTCATTGACCGTAAGCGCTCGGCCGTTCATTTCCGTCCCGTTGAACTGCGCGATTGCCTTTTCAGCATCCTCGTTGCTCATTTCCACAAAGCCGAAGCCCTTCGAACGGCCGGTGTCGCGGTCCGTGATTATGTTAACTGACTCGACCGGTCCGACTTGCTCGAACAGGTTAGTCAGATCTGTTTCTGTCGTCTGGTACGACAGGTTCCCTACATACATTCTTTTACCCATATTTCTCCTGAAGTTGGCTAAGAGGAACTTCCAAGACCTTGCGGGAAGAGGGTGAAAAGCAGGATCAAACGCTCTCCGAGCTAAGACAAGACGCTCCCGAAAAACAAACCAAATAGCAACGCTCGGGTTGCCACAGAACGGGTTGAGTCTAGCAGGTGAGGGCTCGCCAAGTAAAG
>JBGQGO010000783.1:0-2633 GCA_041497455.1 Blastocatellia bacterium
ATCTCCCGGGGGTGAAACCCACTGCTTTGGCGGATGGCGGATTGCGTATTGGGGATTTGACTGTTGCCCCTTCCGCCAACCCCCAAACCGCAATCCGCAATCCGCAATCCGAGATTCCTTGCGCTGCTCATCGAATTTCAACCTGCGACGATTGGACCTTGATAGGAACCGGTTGGCCGCTGGAGTTGCGGAACTGTGTCTGCTGTTCGTTGAGCACCAGCGGGGATTGGCCCGCCGCTTTCACGGTGAAGAACACGACGCACAACTGACCGCGCGCCGGGACCGCCGGCGTACCTTGCGGCCTGTCCATCTGGATATTAAGCAGTCCACCTTCGGCCGTAAACTGAAGCTCGGCGCGGGCGCCCGCGCTCAACATTCCGCTGTCGCGCACTCCCTTTACCTCCAACAGCGATGCGTCATAACTAAGCGTAATGTGCGCCGAGGACACGTCGCCGTTGCCGTTGACGAAGATGGCGACGTAAATATCCTGCCCCTTTGCGGCGATGGTCGAAGTAGGCCTCACAGTGACCATCAATGGAGTCGCAGCCTGATGGCTGGCAGCCGTCTCGTCGTCATCGTCGTCGTCATCATCCAGAGGTTTGTTAGCCTGATTCACCTGAGGAGTCTCGGCTGCCGGATTGGTAACCTGGACGCCCGGCCTTGGGACCTGCATTTTTATGACGTTTGGCTTCAGGGCCTGAGGCTGCCCCGGCGGCGGCGTGACTACGACGCCGGGTGAGCTTGTGTTAACGATCACCGGCGGCGCGCTGACTGGCTGTGGCTTCGTTTCAGGCTGGGCCGGAGGCGGGTTCTCAGCAACCTGGTTCGGCTGCGCGTCCTCCTGGTCCGCCAGATAAAGAATCTGGTCGATCTTCAACTGATTGCTTGAGTTCTGCTGATCACCCGCCCACTTCGCCAGATGGTCTTGTTCGGTTATGTCAGCGCGGCGCAGTATGTGAGGCGTCACGGTGATAATAACGTCGCTCTGAGTATTCCTGGTATCTGGTGTTGCGAAGAAGCGCCCCAATATCGGAATCAATCCGATAAACGGAATGCCCTTGACGTTTTTAGACTCCACGCTCTGGCTGACTCCGGCAACCAGCGTGGTCTGCCCATCCCTGACGCGGGCCACCGATGACATCTGCCGCTGACTGAACGTCGGAGTGAGCGAGCTAGTGCTTCCGTCAATCGAGGTAGACTCGATCTTCATCTTCATCTGGACATCGTCCTCGTAGACGTTCGGCGTTATATCGATGTTGAGTCCGACGTTTTCATATTGTATCTGCGGGATGCCTACGCCGAACACTCCACCCAGACCGGGGTTCACACCCGTCAGCGGGTTAGTTCCGCCGGTGCCGGTGGCCGGGCTCACCGCCGGTGTATTGTAGCTGGGCAGCGAAGCGGTTTGGATAGGCACTCTCTGGCCGATGCGCACCGTGTTCTGCTCATTGTCCAGCACATGCACTTGCGTCGAAGCGAGCAGCTTCGCCTTGCCGCGATCCTGGAAGAAACTTATCGTGGACGACGGAAGGCCAAGCGCAAGGCCAAGTGGGCCAGTCAGCACGCGCGACCCTACGTTCCCGGCTATGGCCCCTGCCAGCCCGACACCACCAAGAGATTTGAATCCAGCCCCAACACCACCCGGCACGTTTATGACTTGCTCCGGCACCGACTTGACCTTCCCATTGCCCTTTTTTATATCGTGCGCCGGCACAGTTATGCTACGCGCTCCTATCGCAGAGGGGTCAACGCCAAACTGATTCCCAATCTGGAGAAGGTCATTGTGCGAGACTTCGTAGATGTTCACATCAATGAGCACTTCGGCCTTAGACTTGTCGAGCGAGTTGATCAGGCTATCCACAAGCTCGAGGTTAGACGGCGTATCACGCACTATCAGGGCGTTCAATTGCTTGACCGCTGTCATCTGCTTTGTAGCAAGTGTCCCCGAGATTGCCCCCTTCACTTCATCCAGCGTCGCATTTTTGATGTAGAAGGTCCGGACAGCGTAAGGCTCGTACCTCATTCGCTGCTGAGGGTTGTCGCTGGCAATCACAATCGTGCGCGAGTCTAGCTGTGCATACATCAGATTGTTCGTCTTCAAGATCATCTCGAGAGCGCGCGGATATGTCACATCTCGCAACTCGACGGTGAGCTTGACCATCCTCATCTGATTGACGGCCATCTGATCGAACATGACGTTGAGCTTCATCATCTGGGCCAGTTGTTCGATGGCCGTCAGAATATTGGTATCACGATAGATGACATCGGTCCTGCTGAAGCGGCGTCCGGGTATGGCCGGCATCTGGATGCGGAGTGTGCTTGTAGGCGCACCGCCACCGGCCGTGTACGCAGCTTTTACATTTGAATCCGCTTTGGGCCTAAGCTTCGGGCCGGCGGGGTCGCCGATCGTCGGCAAATTCTCAGTGGGAAGCCCTTGTACTTCGAGCATCCTGCGCATCTTTACGAGCGCCAGCTCGTTCGTAGGATCAAACGCAAACGCCTGTCGGTACGCATTGTACGCGGCGTTGTAGTCTTTCTTCTCTGCGAGGCTGTCTCCACGCTCGACCAGCATGATCGCGGCGCTCACCAGAGCGCGCTGAAGGTGAAGCTGGTACTCGATATTGGATGGCTTC
>JBGQGO010000784.1:0-2624 GCA_041497455.1 Blastocatellia bacterium
GAAAAGGCCGGGTATGAGTTTGAATGTCGAATGAGGAAGAGCGTCACCAAAGCCGGTGAGACTATTGACGAGTTAATCTACGCAATCGTCCGCCTCTGAAGTAGCATAGACTTCAGTCTGTGAGGCCTGTTTGTACCGTCGACTGTCGAGTCTGCGAAAGGCAGCCGCAGACTAGACAGTCTACGGTACAAACTGTCATTTGACCTTCTCGAGTAAAGCGCGGGCCTTCGTTCTCAGCTCTTCCATTTCCATTGGACTCCTCGCCGGGTCATTCACGCTCAACACGCTTTCGACGAGCTTCCTCGCTTCGTCTCTTCTGCCCTTCTTCTGGTAGACCTCGGCCAGCGTAACCTTAAGCTCGGCGTTGTTAGGCCCTACTTTCAATCCCTCTTCCAACCTCTCGATGCCGCGCCGCTCATTGCCGCCAAAGAGTCGCGGGAGATTCAAGTCGATCTGACCAAGCGCCGAATAGATCGAGCCGTTTTCATAAGCCGGGTTGATCGCAAGCGCGGCCTCGAACTCCTTGCGAATCGTCTTGACCAGGCCAAGGCTTTGAAGCGCGCCTTTCAGGTCGGCGTATTCGCCCTCATTGGCCGCAAACCAAAAATGCCCTTCAACTCGTTTGTCATCCGACGCAACCGCCTTCTTCGCAGCCTCGACTCCGGATTGAAACAATTTGGTCTTCTTCGTCTGATCTTTCTCGCGGTCCCCGGCGTAGTATCTGACCCTCGCCAGCCGCCACCACGCTTCGTAGTTCGATGGCTCGCGCGCGGCGAGCTGTTCCATCAGCAGGACCGCTTGCTTAAGGTTGTCAGCGTTGTCGCGCCCGGCGAACAACTCGTCTGCCCGCGCGATCGGGTCTTTCTGCAGCCAGCGGGGCTCCGACAAGAGCGGCGAGAGCATCAGGATCGAGGTCAAAATCAGGGTTGTCATAGTCACTTTGATTGTCGATTCGTCAGTATTAGTTTCCCGCCGCTTTCGGCTGCGCGATAAACCGGACCGCGCACGGCGCGATTTAGCTCGTCGAGTTTGGATGAATCGGTGAAGAGAAAAATCCGTACTGAACCAGCCCACATGTTTGCAAGCTCTTCCTCGTCGATGAAAATCCGCGGCGCGTCCTCGAAGTAGGATCCGTATTCCAAATTCGCAGAGCGGCCGTTCAGAATATAAACCATCTTCCGGGTGTAGAAGTTTATGGATGACCCGCCCTCGTAAACTCCGTTTATCACAATCACGCCGCCTTGCGCATACTCGCGGCCGATCGCCTCAGCGAGCGCGCGCGACGAAAGATAAGGCTCGAACGCGGCAAGGCTCATGTGAGCAAAGAAAAAGAATGCCGCCATCATCAGCGCTATCGACACGTTCGACGCCGAGTGTTTGCCTCTACGCCTTAGAACCAGGGCTGCGACGCTTCCAAACAAAAATGTCAACGCGGTTCCGATTACCGGAACACGAAGCTCCGCGAGTGACCGCGGCGTCAAATCGAGCACGTGCCCGAGCGACAGCGCATAAGCCTCGGGGTTGCGAGTGAGCGTCGCCGCGATGTCGCCTTCAACCGCGACGTGCCTTGTCAGCAGGAAGGCGACCACGCCGCCAATGAACACGAGCAGCCCCAGGCAAGCGAGCGCAACCTGCGTCGCGTTCAACAACGGCTCTCTGCTTCCTGCTCGCAACCTGCTCTCCGCCTTCGCGAGCGCGGAACCGATCAGCAGCGCGAACGCCGGATACGACGGCATCGTGTAGTACTCCTGCGTAGTCGAGAAGCAGAAGAAGAGGATGACCAGCGCCGCCCACACTACAAGAAAGAGCGTGATTCGCTCCTCGCGATTCAAGTTCCTCACGCGCCGCGGAATGTCCTTGATCGCAAGTGGCAGGAAGAAGCTCCAGGGGAAAAGCCACATGACGTGCAAGCCGAGGAATAGCGGCAGCGGGACCGTGTCGTAGTCCGCCGGATAGCGCTTGCCGATGTAACGCAGCAGGTGCTCGTTCATGAAGTAGAACCAGAAGAACCCGCGGCCATGGCTTGGATTAGGCGTTCCCACCATCAGGCTTCCGGGATTGGCGAGCCCGGCCGCGATGTGCCACGGCGCGGCGACCGCCAGAAAAAGCAGCGTACCGGTGAATAGCTTGAGTTGAGCAAGCTTGCGAACCTCTCCGGTGATCAGCAGGTAAGCGAGAATGATGATTGCGGGGAACGCAGCTCCGACCAGTCCCTTCGTCAGCACCGCCAGCGCCCCGAAAAAGTATATGCCGTAAACGTATCGCGATCGCCTTGGGTCCTCGCCCGCGCGAAGGAAGCAGTAGAAGGCCATCGTGATAAACAGTGTCAACATCACATCTGGCCAGAGGACTCGAGTGAACAGAAAAATTCCGACGCATGAGCCAATGCACAAAGCGGAGTAAAAGCCTGCCTTCTCGCCGAAAGCGAAACTGCCTAAGAGCATCGTCGCCAACATCAGCCCCAGAGTCGCAATCGCTATCGGAAGCCGCGACGAGAACTCGCTAACGCCGAACGCCTTGTATGAGAGCGCGATCGACCAGTACATCAGCGGAGCTTTTTCAAGATAGCGAATCTTGTTCGCGTGAAGAGTGATCCAGTCGCCCGACTCGGCCATTTCCCGGGC
>JBGQGO010000785.1:0-2623 GCA_041497455.1 Blastocatellia bacterium
ACTGTCCGGGCATCATCTCGCCGGGTAAGTGCAAGATCGGAATCATGCCCGCCCACATTCACGCCGAAGGCCGCATCGGAGTTGTGTCACGCAGTGGGACGCTCACTTATGAAGCCGTGCATCAGCTAACGAATCTCGGCCTGGGGCAGTCAACCGCAATTGGAATTGGCGGCGATCCGGTGATCGGCACAGGATTCGTCGACGCGCTTAGACTATTTGAAGATGACCCCGACACCGACGCAGTGGTGATGATCGGCGAAATCGGTGGAACGGCTGAAGAGCAAGCCGCCGCGTTCGTTCGCGATCATATGACCAAGCCGGTGATCGGTTTCATTGCGGGACAGACCGCGCCTCCCGGCCGCCGAATGGGGCACGCAGGCGCGATCATCGCAGGCGGGAAGGGAACTGCCGCCGAGAAGATGGCTGCGATGCAAGCTGCCGGGGTTCACGTCGTGAGGAGCCCGGCGGACATCGGTGCGAAGATCAGGCAAGCGCTCTAAGGCTTTGGAGCAAGGGACTCAAACTCGACGATGGAATCAACCCCAACCAAACGAAGTGCGAAGAAGACTGCGCGGATCGTGTGCGCCAACGACAATGAGTTCTGGACCACTCAGAAGCAGTTCTGGCAATGGGTGCGCGAAGGACTCGTGGACGTGACGGGCCAGCATCCGCTCACGGGACGCTTCGCCGGAAAACGCGAGAAGCTTCTAGTAATGGTTCGCCACGTCATCCTCGATAAAAGCAATCCGCACCACAAGCAAGAGGTTCTGGATACCTACACCAGGCTCAAGCCGCACGTCACCAAGCGGCGAACTGAGTAACTAAGCATCGGATAACCTCGCAAAGGCGCCCCGCGCTTTGCTCCACCAGTTGTTTGGTTTAAGATTCCGGGCCTGCTTCTTTACCTCACGTCTGATCAAAGCTCAAGGATTACTTCAGGCTGAAGGAAAACGGCACCAGCGTTCGCACCGAAGCGCTCGCTGGAGCCACCACCTTCGCGACGATGGCCTACATAATCTTCGTTCAGCCCGTAGTGCTTGGCGCGGCGGGAATGGACGCTGGCCTCCGTCTTCACTTCAACCTGTCTAATCACTTGTTGAAGCGGTGCCCGAGTCTCTAAAGTCCGCAATCGCAGTCGGCATAGGCTTGCTGGTAACGTCGATTGGGATGGAGTGGGCGGGTCTTGTCCGTTTGGATCGCAACACCTTTGTGACGCTCGGTAACCTTGGCAGCAAGGCCGCGCTCGTTGCCTTGCTCGGCTTGGCCGCGACCGTAACCCTGATCGCCCGGAAAGTGAAGGGAGCCATTCTGTTCGGGACTCTGATTGCAGCGGTGGCGGGCGTAGCGCTTGGCATCTGTTCATTGCGGGCCACACGGTACCCGGGCTCCATTGAATTTGACAACGATCGCGGCATCGAATTAACATAAGCGCGATTGAAGGCGAGGTCAGATCAAGCGGGTGTAACTCAATGGTAGAGTGTCAGCTTCCCAAGCTGAAAGTTGCGGGTTCGAGCCCCGTCACCCGCTCCATTCCTTAACCTGAATCATCAGAGGTCGTCGTCACGACTCTTGAAGGGCTGTCTGAGCTTCGTGACGTCCTTCTTCAACCTGATCCTTCCTTCGCGTGAAGACGTGCTCGAATGTACTTCTGGCGTGAGCCGGTACGAGAGTCAATCACGGTCCGAGACACATCCTGAAACTGTCTGTGATATTATGCAAACCGCGGGGCTTCGTCAGGCGCAACACCGCGTGCGCGCTGAGCATCAAAAAGCCATCAAAGCTACGGGCTTCAAGTAATGTCTGAAAAGGTAAAGTTTTTCATGAGCTTTCGCGCGCGGCTGATGTTGCTGCTCTCATCGTTCCTGGTGCTGACCATAGTGCTCGTGCTTGCGCTCGATAAGTGGGCTCAGAAGCGCGCTTCTCAGGAAGTCGCCCAGCAGAGCGCGCAAGTCAAAGACGCAGTGAACACAGGCTTCAGTGATTTTGCAACAGCCCTGCACATGGCGATTAAGAACTTGAATTCGGAGCGTTATCTCTACAAGCAGATACAGCATGGAGAGATTAAGCTGCCTGATACTGTGGAGCACATAATCGTCGCCGATGAATATGGCGCGGTAAGCGATACGACGCTTGAAGAGCTGGACGGCAAATCGATATCAGTCCCCGAAACCGAAACAGTAAAACAAGGCCTTGGAGACCCGGTCGAAAGCGAGGTCGTGATACACGGAAGTTCGTCCAAGACTTACGACATACCGTTCACCTCGTCGAAAGGCCTCTACTGGATAGTAATCGTCACGAACCCTGAGTCTATCACGAGCAAGATCGATGATGCTTCGCGGACACTATCGGACAAAAGCCGCGAACTGTCGAACGTCAGGTTGCTGGCAACCACTGGGCTTCTGATGCTTGCGCTGGCAATAGCCGTGATAATCGGCTGGAGCTTCACCAGGCCGATTCAAAAACTCGCGAGTGCCGCACAGCGAGTTGCTGCTGGTGATCTCGATTTCCAGGTCGATGTAGACAGACGCGACGAAGTAGGGCAGCTCGCAGGCACGTTCAATGAGATGATCGCCGGTCTGAAGTCGAAGCGCGAGCTTGAAGACAAGTTGAACACGGCCGAGCG
>JBGQGO010000786.1:0-2621 GCA_041497455.1 Blastocatellia bacterium
AGCACAGATTCGTGACAATGGGAGCGCACGTTTGAATATTCTACTGGCGGCGTCTGAGGTTGTACCGTACGCAAAGACCGGGGGGCTCGCAGACGTGGCGGGCGCGCTGCCGAAGGCTCTTACGCGGCTCGGCCACACCGTTCGGGTCGTGATGCCGCGATACAAACTCGAGAAGATCGAAGCGAGCGGCGAACGACTGCCAGGCGAGCTTCGAGTGCCGTTCAACTTCGGCGAGCGCCGCGTCGCTGTTTATGTCGATCGCTCAGGCGAAGCGCCGGTTTACTTCATTGATGCGCCCGAATACTTCTCGCGCGCAAAACTCTACGGCGATGTCGATGACCCGGAACGTTTCGCCTTCTTCAGCCGGGCAGTTCTCGAGTTGGCTAAAGCGCTCGGCGAACGTATCGATGTCATTCATCTGAACGATTGGATGACTGGCCTCGTGGCTGCGTATTTGAAGACGGTTTACGCGGGCGATCCGGCCTTCGCCGGCACGAAGGTCCTGTTCACAGTTCACAACATCGCGTTTCACGGTTTGTTTCGCCCAGACGAGTTGCCGAGGTTCGGACTGCCAGACTGGATCAATCGCGCGGAAGGCGGCATCGAGTTTTACCAGCTCGCGAGCGCGTTGAAAGCGGGGCTGGTCTTCTCAGATGCAATCTCGACGGTCAGCCCTCGCTACGCCGCTGAGATTCAAACGCCCGAGTTCGGCGAGAAGTTCGACGGACTGCTGCGCGCCCGGCGCAGTGATCTATTCGGAATACTCAACGGCGTCGATTACGATGATTGGAACCCTGAAACGGACAAGCACATTGCCGCGACTTACTCGACTGATGACTTGAGCGGTAAGCTCGAGTGCAAGAGCGATCTCCTGCGCGCCTTCGGGCTACCCGAAGATCTCGATCGCCCGTTGATCGGCTGCATATCGCGGCTGTCAGATCAAAAAGGGTTCGACCTGATTCTCTCGATCGCGGACAGGATGCTGGAGCAAGGAGTGGCCTTCGTGCTTCTCGGGTCAGGCGAGGAAGCATATGAGCGGGCGTTTCAGGTCCTGCGCGACGCCAGGCGCTCGCAGGTCGGTGTGTATCTGGGCTTCTCCAACAACCTGGCTCACAAGATCGAAGCGGGCGCCGATATGTTCTTGATGCCGTCGCGTTTCGAACCCTGCGGCTTGAATCAAATGTATTCGCTAAAGTACGGCACGGTCCCGATCGTGCGCGCTGCGGGTGGTTTGGACGACACGATTGAAAACTTCGATCGTAGTGCGCTGCGCGGCAACGGGTTCAAGTTTTACGAGTACGACTCGGAGCGATTGCACGAGAAAATTCAAGAAGCGCTTCTCGTTTATGCAGAACGCGATTTGTGGCGGGCTTTGATGCTGAATGGAATGCGCGCTGACTATTCGTGGACCGAGTCGGCGCGGCATTACGTCGAGCTTTACCAAAGGCTGGTGGGTGTCGGGGCTTCAGCAACGGTTTAGAAAGCACTGAATCTCGGAGGTAGTGATGAGCGAGTTAGTGAGTGATGTGACCGATCAGAACTTCGAGCAGGAAGTTCTCAAATCAGACCAGCCGGTGCTGGTGGACTTCTGGGCCGAATGGTGCCATCCGTGCAAGATGCTCACGCCGGCAGTCGAGCAGGTGGCCGAGAAGTATCAGGGCAAGACGAAGGTCGTCAAGCTGAACGTAGACGATAACAACCCGACGGCTCAGCTCTGCGGAATAAAAGGCATTCCGACCTTGATCCTGTTCAAGGGCGGCGTCGAGGCGGAGCGGGTCGTCGGCGCGACGTCGAAAGATAACATCGCCCGCATGATCGACCGCGCCCTTGGCAACGCTTCTTGAACCGCGGTCAGGGAGCGGCTACACCGGGAACAGCAGGCGCACACATCGCCATCGGCAGTGTGCGCCTGTAGGTTTGCTTCGGCGCAGGACCTTCTCGGCTGCGCTAACTTCGAGACGCGAAACGGCTCCCGCAGCCTGTTTCGTGGCGCAAGCCGCCGGCTTGCGGGCTAACGGGCTGACATGAAAAACGTCGTTGTAGTGGGCGCCCAGTGGGGCGACGAAGGCAAGGGCAAGGTCGTCGACATACTTGCGCCGCATTTCGACATCGTCGCCCGATATCAGGGCGGCCACAATGCCGGCCATACTGTCCGAATTGGCGACAGAAAGTTCATCCTGCGGCTTATTCCTTCCGGTATTCTCCACGATGAGTGTACCTGCGTGATCGGCAACGGTGTCGTCGTCGATCCGCGCGCGTTCAACACCGAGCTTCAAGAGCTTCGGGAGATGGGCGTCGAATGCGAAGGCCGCTTGTTCGTTTCGAGCCGCGCTCACTTGATACTGCCATATCACGTCGCGCTCGACCGCGCTCGCGAAGAACGACTGGGTGCGAACAGCGTGGGCACAACGATGCGCGGGATTGGACCGGCCTATGAAGACAAAGCCTCGCGCTGCGGAATTCGCGCGGGCGATCTGCTGTATCCCGATCTGCTCCGCGAGAAGATTCGGACGAACATCGCGGAGAAGAACCTCGAGCTGGTTTCAATGGGCGCCGAGCCGATAGCTCCCGATTCGACGCTTGATGAATTCCTTGTCGAAGCGCTGCGACTCAAGCCTTTC
>JBGQGO010000787.1:0-2621 GCA_041497455.1 Blastocatellia bacterium
ATAAGGTCGGGCCTGTTCATAGACATCTTCACCGACAACGTATCGAAGGATTGGGTTGTGATCTTGCAGGCCATCATCATCTTGTTCGTTGCATGCGAAGGGATGTTTAGAGGCGGCGCAAAGAGATTGATCCGAGGGAAGATCTAAAGAGGTTTCTGGTTTCTGGTTTGTGGTTTCTGGTTGCGCTTGCAGGTTTCTGGTTTCTAGTTGCTGGTTGCTGTTGCCAGTTTGGAACCAGAAACGAGAACCTAGAACCAGAAACCAGAAACCAGAAGCCAGAAACTAGAAACACGGGATGCTTAAAACCCTTGAAACCATCCTCAGCCTGTCACTGCTCGCGTCGATGGTGAGGTACGCGACTCCGCTGACTCTTGCCGCGCTCGGCGGGATGTTCTCGGAGCGTGGCGGAGTCATCAACATCGCCCTCGAAGGCATAATGCTCGCAGGCGCGTTCACGGCGGCGGCGGTGACGGTGAAAGTCGGCAATCCGTGGATCGGTCTGATGTGCGCTGCGGCGGCGGGATTGCTCGTTTCTCTGATTCACGCAGTGGCGTCGATCCAGTTCAAAGCCAATCAGGTAGTAGTCGGCACCGCAATCAACATTCTGTTTCTTGGTGTGCCGCCGCTTGTGTCGGGCGCGCTCTTCGAGTCAACGGGCTCAACGCCTCAGCTTCCTCGCGAGCAAACGCTCCCCGAATGGCACCTCCCGTTGATCGATCACATTCCTGTGCTGAAGCAGCTACTCTCCGGACACACCCCGATCTCTTACCTGGCGTTCGCGCTTGTGCCTATCAGCTACTACGTTTTGTTCCGAACGCGATTCGGATTGCGGCTGCGCGCAGTCGGCGAGAACCCTGAAGCCGCAGACACCGCTGGTGTGAGCGTCTATCGCCTCCGTTATGCCGGAGTGTTGTTGAGCGGAGTGCTTGCGGGCATCGGCGGCGCTTATCTTTCGATCGCGCAGAATTCTTTGTTCACTCGCAACATGACCGGAGGCCGCGGCTTCATCGCGCTGGCGGCTTTGATATTCGGCAAGTGGCATCCGGTCGGCGCGTTTCTGGCGTGCTTGCTTTTCGGGCTGGCCGAAGCGATCTCTGACCAGATGCAAGGCGTGGTGCCGATACCGACACAGTTCATTCAGATAATTCCCTACGTGCTGACGATGGTAGTGCTGGCAGGATTCATAGGGCGGGCATCGCCGCCCCGCGCAATCGGCACACCTTACATCAAAGAGAAATAGCGTGCGCTGTTTGCCACGTTGAAATTTGAGATTTCAGATAGTTTCAGATTAGGATTCGAGAATCAATCCGGACTTAGAAAGGGAGCAGAGGTGACCATTTCACTCTACGACAGAGCATCCGAGGCTGCGCGGTACATCCTGGCAAAAGCGAAAGGGCGAACGCCCCGCGTCGCCGTTGTACTCGGATCAGGCCTTGCCGGCGTGGCCGACGCTGTTGAGGATGGAGTCGAGATCCCTTACAGCGAGATACCTCACTTTGTCAGTTCAACCGTTGAAGGTCATGCCGGAAAGCTGATCATTGGTTCGTGCGGTGGCGTAGATGTCGCGTTGATGAAGGGCCGGGTCCACTTCTATGAAGGCTACTCGATGGAAGAGGTAACGCTGCCGGTGCGGGTCTTCAATCTGATGGGCATTCGCTCATTGATTCTGACCAACGCGGCGGGCGGCGCGGCGCCTCACCTCTCGCCCGGTTCGCTGATGGCTATAACCGATCACATAAACATGATGGGCGAGAATCCGTTGCGAGGCCCAAACGACGAACGCTTCGGGCCGCGCTTTCCGGATATGACTGCGGTTTACACTCCCGCCTATGTCGAAGCCGCGCACGAAATCGCTCGCGAGATCGGCGTCGTTCTGTTTGAAGGAGTGTACATGTCTCTTCGCGGACCGACGTATGAGACGCCCGCCGAAATCCGGATGATGCGCAAGCTGGGCGCCGACGCGGTGGGAATGTCTACAGTGCCTGAGGCGACCGTGGCGCGGCACTGCGGCATGAAGGTGCTCGCGATCTCTTGTATAACGAACGTCGCCGCCGGGCTGACGAACGCGGAGATTGATCACAGCGAAGTGATGAGCGTCGGCGAGCGCGCCGGGAAGCAAATCGCCGAGTTGATCGTGCGAGTGATTCCGCGAATCGTTAGCGCAGACTCATAGGTCCGATATGTCCTATATGTCCTATAGGTCCCATAGTACAATAACCACGCTATGATAATCGGTATCAGCGGGGGCACGGGCTCGGGCAAGACGACCGTTGCGCAGAAGATCATCGCGCCGGTTGGCGTCGGCAACGTTGTCTACCTTCAGCAGGACTCTTACTATCGTAACCTCGGCGACATGCCGCTTGATCTTCGGCACCGAGTCAACTACGACCATCCCGACGCCTTCGACACCGAGTTGCTCATAAACCACCTCGACGCGTTGCGCGCCGGTGAAAGCATAGAGCAGCCGATCTACGATTATCCGACTCACTCGCGCAGGGCCGAGACGATTCATGTCGGGCCGCGGCCGGTGATCATCGTTGAAGGCATTCTGGTCTTCGTGAACTCGCAGATGCGCGGGTTGATGGACCTCAAGATATTCGTCGACACCGATGCCGACATTC
>JBGQGO010000788.1:0-2604 GCA_041497455.1 Blastocatellia bacterium
CCATCCACTCAAACTCGATGGCAAAAGCAATTCCTCCAATCCGTTAGTTGCAACTTGAATGGGTGCAGCATTTGCCTTTAGCGAAACCGAAGGATGCTGCGAGCGCAACTATTGCGCAAAGGCGGCGCGGTCGAAATGGTTCATAAACACTTGCATGAGCGCGGTGCGGTGTAGATTTGGCAGCTTGGGTATTTCACCAATCACGCGGACATGGCCAAACCGTTCGATGGTTTCCCGGTTCTCGCGGTTTTGATCGCCGATCAGCACCACGCCGTGAACCGGCAGTTCCGCGGCGTGAAGCGCGGCAAGTGTCAGCATCGTGTGATTGACCGTTCCCAGGCCGCTGCGCGCCGCAACAATCACGGGCAATTTGAACTTCACCATCATGTCCAGCATGAACTGCTTCTGGTTGATGGGCACCAGCACGCCACCCGTGCCTTCGACGATCAGCCAGTCATTGATCAAACTGCTGGGCATGTTGATCCGCCCAAGGTCGATTTCCACGCCTGCCCAGCGCGCCGCCAGGTCGGGGGAAACCGGCGGGACGAACTTGTACACTTCATCGAGCGTTCGATCGGTGCCGATTCCCGCGAGCCGCATAACCGTCACGCGGTCCGAGCCTTCGAGCGTGCCGGTCTGGATCGGCTTCCAGTAAACCGCATCCAGCGCGGCACACAGCAGCGCCGAGAGAGTTGTCTTGCCGACTCCCGTATCCGTGCCGGTGATGAAGAAATGGTGCCTCATGCGCGCCCCGCCGCTCGAATCTGGCTCGCCATACACGGCGGCATCGCCATGCTTAAAATGAACGTCCGCTCGTGGTTAATGAGATGCTCCTTCAAATCGGCGCTTGCGCAAACAATCGCACCGCCGCCGACTAGCTCTTTCCAAAGGGGAATGGAAGGCGTTGGCGTTCAGCGTCGCCTCCAGCTTTGGCTTGGTACTCATGGACTCCAGACTTGCTTGGATAGCTCCGCCTTAGTTGATTCTGGCATGTTACCATCGGTTGGCAAAAACGTACCGCTGACGTATCTAAGGCGATACGGGACAACCTGCCTCGCAATGTAGGAGTCAGTTTGACCCGCCATCCGTAAAATGTTATAAATCTGCGTTTTGTGCCAGCCCTTGCGCCCGGTTTTCAGGGTGCTGCATCGGCGGGTTTTGGGGTAATCTCAGACCGGCGCGTGGCGACCTCTTCCCGAAGGAATGAGAACAAATTGCTCAGTGGTCGCGCCCAAGAGCGCTCTGTTGAAATAGTGTGCCGGAAATGATTCCGCTGGGAAGCACTTGCCCGGTGAATGAATGATCGATGGAGGAATGTGAATGAGAGTCTGGATTGCAAGTGCCTGGTCACTAGGCTGTAGATTCACCAAGCTTGCTGTAGCGGCGATTGTGCTTGCGTTGCTCACTGCCGCTTCGGCTCTGGCCCAGGAAGCAGGCGGCGAAGCCGGACTGAAACTTCCCGACCTTTCCCGGGTCACGTTCCTGGGGATTGACGGTCATAAGCTTCTGCTCTTCGGCATCGTCATCTGCGTGTTCGGACTGGCCTTTGGACTGACCATTTACACGCGGCTGAAAAACCTGCCCGTTCACAAATCGATGCGCGATATTTCCGAACTGATTTATGAGACTTGCAAGACCTACCTCATCACACAGGGCAAGTTCCTGATGATCTTGTGGGTCTTCATCGCTGTGGTGATCGTCCTCTACTTCGGCTGGCTCGCTCCGGTACACCCCACTTCGGTCACTCTGCCCATCATTCTGATCTTCAGTCTCGTTGGCATCGCGGGCAGCTACGGCGTGGCGTGGTTCGGCATTCGCGTGAACACCTTTGCAAACTCGCGGACCGCCTTCGCAAGCCTCCGCGGAAAGCCTTATCCGATTCACCACACGCCGCTTGAGGCCGGCATGAGCATCGGCATGATGCTCATCAGCGTCGAGCTGTTGATGATGCTCTTCATTCTCCTCCTCGTCCCCGGCGACTACGCCGGTCCATGCTTCATCGGCTTCGCCATCGGCGAATCCCTCGGCGCCGCCGCGCTGCGCATCGCCGGCGGCATCTTCACCAAGATCGCGGACATCGGCTCCGACCTGATGAAGATCGTTTTCAAGATCAAGGAAGACGACGCGCGCAATCCCGGCGTCATTGCGGATTGCACCGGCGACAACGCCGGCGATTCCGTCGGCCCAAGCGCGGACGGCTTCGAAACCTACGGGGTCACCGGCGTCGCGCTCATCACTTTCATTTTACTTGCTGTGAAGAGCCCCACCTTGCAGGTCCAGTTGCTCGTCTGGATCTTCGTCATGCGCATCATGATGCTCATCGCCAGCGCCGCCGCGTACTTCATCAACGGTTTCATCGCCAAAGCGAAATACGGCAACGCCGACCAGATGAACTACGAAGCGCCGCTCACTTCGCTGGTGTGGATCACTTCCTTTGTCTCAATCGCCTTGACCTACGTCGTCTCGTCGCTGATCATCCCCACGCTCGCTGGTGATGCCTCGCAGTGGTGGAAATTGGCGACGATTATTTCCTGCGGCACGCTCGCGGGCGCTGTCATTCCTGAATTAGTGAAGGTTTTCACCTCCATGGAATCGCGCCACGTC